>NZ_BRCD01000017.1:0-88731 GCF_023707945.1 Sporosarcina sp. NCCP-2331 | reverse complement strand
CCAGGAAGTAGAGGGGTGTCAGGATGAAAATTCACTTGCTTTTCAAGAAAGAAGAGCTGGATGAGACGAAGCTCGATGATTCCAAAACCGTCGTGATCTTTGATATTTTATTGGCCACTTCCACGATTTCCGCCTGTCTTTCTTTCGGAGCGCGTGCAGTGATTCCGACGGCGAATGAAGACGAAGCACGCGAGGCAGCGAAGAGCTGGCCGGCAGAAGAAATTTGTGTGGCAGGTGAATGGAACGGTCTGCCGATTGATGACTTTTCCTATCCGCTTCCTCTTTCACTTAAACAGGAAGTTGCGAATAAAACACTGATACTCTCGACGACAAACGGCACCGTGGCGATTCGTAAAGCCGCGGCAGCCCGTAAAGTTTGGATTGCTTCATTGCTAAACGGTCCCGCAGTTGCCGGGAAAGTGCATGCAGAATATGAAGATGAGACGATTTTGCTCGTCTGTGCCGGGTCGGCGAATCAATTCTGTCTGGAAGATTTTTATGGCGCCGGCTATTTCCTTTCCGAGCTGATCCGGCAGGCGGGGAAGGTTCAATTAACGGACAGTGCACTCAGCGCCAAGCTGTTCTACGAGAGTCAGGCAGACCGCAGCGAAATTTTATTGGCGGGCACAAAAGTGGGCGGTTCTCTGCTGGAGTTTGGCCTTGGTGAAGATCTTTATTTCGTCAGTCAGAAAAATCAGCTGGAAACAGCCCCGTATCTGTCGGGAAATCAAATCATCTGCGATAGAAATGTAAGCGTATACAACACGTGAGGAGTGAATCGAATGAAACATACGGCACATTTTGAATTTTGGCCGCCGCGGATTGCAAAAACGCTGAAGGTGCCTGAAACAACAATCTATGATAATTTAGCGATTACTGTGAAGAAATATCCGAATAAAACGGCGTATGAATTTTACGGTGGATCGGCAACGTACGCTGAATTGCTGAATGAAACGGAAAAAATGGCAGGCTATCTCGAGCAGGAAGGCCGGGTGGAAAAAGGGGATCGTGTATTGCTGCTCATGCAGAACTCTCCGCAATTCCTCGTCAGTTTATTTGCCATCTTACGGGTCCGTGCGGTTGCTGTTGCGATCAATCCAATGAGCACAATGGATGATCTGCAATTTTTTCTGGAAGACGGCGATATTAAAATGGCATTTACCGGGCAGGAATTGTATCCAAAACTGGAGCCGCTGATCGGCACGACGACATTGGAAACAGTGATTGCCGCAGCCTATTCCGATTGCATTGATGAAGGAAAAGCGCTGGGTGCGATACCTGAAGAAGTGAAGGCTCTGGCGCAAGTACTGCCGAAGACGGTTTCCTGGTCAAAAGCATTGAATGCGAATAAAACTCCATCCGTCTACACAGGGGAAAGTGATGATATGGCAATGATTCCCTATACATCCGGGACAACCGGCGCGCCGAAGGGATGCATCCATACAAACCGGACCATTCAGGCAAATACGACAGGCTCATACCACTGGATGTCAATGAGCCCGGATACTGTGACGCTGACAAGTCTGCCGTTATTTCATGTGACGGGACTGACGCACAGCGCGCTGAATCCGGTTTTGGCCGGCAGTACGATGATTATCCTGACGAGATGGGACCGCGACTACGCAATTAAAGCGATCGAGCATTTTAGAGTCAGTCACTGGATCAATATCAGCACGATGCTGATTGATTTTCTGGCCAATCCGAAGCTCGCGGATTACGACATTTCTTCTCTTGTAGTCGTCGGCGGCGGAGGAGCTACACTTCCTGTTGCTGTCGGTGAGAAGCTGCGTCAGTGGACAGGACTTGATTATGTGGAAGGATACGGCTTATCTGAGACGATGTCACATACCCACTTTAATCCGCCGAACCGTCCGAAACTGCAGTGTCTGGGCATTCCGGCGTTTAACGTCGATGCACGCATTATTGATCCGGCGACCGGCGAGGAACTAGGTGCGGATGAAGAAGGAGAGCTGGTCGTCGACGCGCCACAGATGTTCAAAGAGTATTATAATCAGGAAGAAGAGACGAAAGCGAGCAAGATTAGGATTGACGGCAAGGAGTTTTTTCGCACAGGCGATATCGTACGTATGGATAATGAAGGCTACTTCTTTATCGTGGACCGCGTGAAGCGGATGATCAATGCCGCGGGCTATAAAGTGTGGCCGACGGAAGTGGAGTCGATTCTCTATAAGCATCCGGCAATTCAGCAGGCGTGTGTTGTCCGGCATCCTGATGAAGTGCGCGGGGAGACAGTGAAGGCGCTCATTATTCTGAATGACGACTATAAAGGAAAAGTAACCGGCGATGAGATTATCGAATGGTCGAAGGATCAGATGGCGAGTTATAAGTATCCGAGGATTGTAGAGTTTCGCGACAGTTTCCCTGTCACGAGCAGCGGCAAGATTTTGTGGCGGCAGCTGCAGGATGGCTAAATATTTGAGAAATAAAAAAAGAGGATGCGGGCAATATCCCGAATCCTCTTTTTGCTGTTATATCTTAAATTCCTGAATAACTTGCTGCAGCTCAATTGCCTGATCGCTTAGATTACGAGCGACTGTATCGATTTCTTCGATCGTGGCCATTTGTTCTTGCACAGCACCGGAGTTCTGCTCGGTTTGGGCAGAGGCCTCGTCCGCTTGGGAAGCAATCTCCTGAACGGAAGCAGACACTTCTTCTGCACTTGCGGAAATTTGCTCCGTAGCGGCAGAAATATCTTCAATCTGACCGCCCATTGCCTGTATAGCTGTAACAATTGCCGAGAACGCTTTGCCGGCGTCATCAATGACATGCACGCCCTGCTCGGCATTTTTCAAGCTGTCTGCTACAGAAGCTTCGACGTTCTTCGTATCCGACTGAATATCCGCAGTCAATTTGACGATCTGGCTGGCGGAGTTTTTGGATTGCTCTGCGAGATTTCGCACTTCATTCGCAACAACAGCGAAGCCTTTACCTTGCTCGCCGGCTCTTGCTGCTTCGATGGCAGCGTTGAGTGCGAGGAGATTCGTCTGCTCGGTAATATCTGTGATAACTTTTGTGATGTTCTCAATTTCGATAGTTTGCTTGCTGAGACGCTGTATCAATTCGCTTGTCAGATGAGAGGAATCGTAAATGATGCCCATCTGATCTTTTGCAAGCTGTACGGACTGTTCGCTGTCGCCGGCCAGTTTTGCTGTTTCATCTGCGCTTGTGTTCAGACGCAATGCAGATTCTGCGATACGCTGCACACCGATTGCTGTTTCTTCCATTGCCAATGAACTTTCTTTGGCAGATGCAGCAGATGTTTGAGCGCCGGATGAAATCAGATCCATATTGCGGCTCACTTCCTGCGATGCTTTCGTAACTTCCTGCGTACTTGCAGATAATTCTTCTGCGGAGGCAGTGACGTGCAAGGTATTGTCATTGATTGTGCTAATAACATTCCGCAGATTATGCTTCATCGTATTGAAGGAATTCGCCAGGTCGCGAAGTTCGTCTTTCGCTTTTACGTGGACATCTTCCTGTGTTAAATCACCGCTTGCTAGGACTGCGGAAGCAGCGGACAGACGATTGATCGGTCTTGAGATTGTCCGATGAATGAAAAAGGCAATTAAGATTGCGAGAATTGTATCGGAAATCGTAGAAGTCGTAAGGGCACGTTTTGATTTGGCGGCGCCTGCCTGTGCTTCGGAACGTTTTTTGTCGAGTTCTTCGTTCTGATAAGCAGCCATTTCTTCAGCAGCGGCTTCAATACCCATGCTTGCCTGGCTGCCTTCTTCCACCATGATCTTTTCAGCTAAATCATAATTTTTTGCTTGGACGGCAGCAACGATTTTATTGGCGCTTGCATCGAAAATCGCAATGTTATCGTTTGCCTGCTGAACAAGTCCTTTCATTTGTTCTGACTGTACGACATCAGCTAAATGGCTGACTTCATCTTTCAGTGTCTGCTGGTGTTCCCGCAGCAGCTCCAGCGCAATATCCGAACGCTCGCTCATATAAGCACGGATATAAAGTCCTTGCATGGCCATTTCCTTCAAAATATTATTTGCTGTATCTGCACGGTCAACTTGTGTGTCCAGCATGCCTTCATAGTCCTCTGTAACCTTCGCCAGCTGTGAAATACTGAAGAAAGCAAACATCAGCAGGACAGCGAGCATAACACCAAACCCTCCGAAAATCTTTTTTCCAATGGTCATAAGATAACCCCTTTCGTGACTAAAAACCTATTTCAAACTCTCTTTACTGAAACTTGATAATAATTTTCTCGAAACTTATCAAAAAAATCTTTTGCTCATACTAAAGTATGACACAATATACCTGTATATCGGTAGTATTTTTGAAAAATTAATAAATTAGTCACATAAAATAATATGCGCATTTTAAATTAAATAGGCCGGCAGTGTTTTATTCAGAATAGTTTGTTCGTGTTCTGTTTCTATGGTACTATAATGAATAGATTACTGATAATAGAAACGGAGGAATTATGATGCCGAACGGTACGCAGGAAATACATATTTCAAAGCGGAAAGAAGAGGTCTGGAAATTTTTGCAGGATATTAATAACTGGGCGCCTCTCATCACGGGATACATTGAACATGAAGTCATCAGCGAAGAGCAGTTTACTTGGAAGTTTCGTGCTGATTTAGGAATGCTGCAGAAGAATATCGTATTGCAGGTAGATATAACAGAGAGAACAGAACCTTCCAAGATTACGTTTAATTTAGAAGGACTGAATGAAAGTTTAGACGGCAATGGATTTTTTGAAATGCATGAGGCAGCTGATCAGACAACCGATCTGACGGGCTATCTCGATATTAAAGGGAAGGGCATGATGGGTTCCATGATCAACACGATGATGAAAAACTATGTGCCGCAGACAGTTGAGGAATTGACGAAGAAAGTTGGAGAGCAATCTGAATATTACTAGAGATTGTTTGAGTAACTGATTAATAATTTGTAGGTAAAATTATTAATCAGTTTATTAAATCGTGTAATTGGGCCCGTATTTACTATAAAGTCGTAGATTGGCGCTTCAAATTGAGGAGCTTTCTGCGGGCGGTCTCAGCTGTTTCCCTCGCTTCGTTCGGTTCAGGTTTTTCGGCTCATGCTGTTCTCGCAGGAGAAGGTCTTATTCCGCTCCAATTCTACCGATAACCCTTAGTAAATTAATGATTCTTTTAATCAGCGTCATCGGGATGGTCAAAAAGAACAAAACCCGTTATTTCGTAGATCATTTTGGGATGGATATAGTTTCTAGTGCGGGTACTGTCTTCCAGGCATGCTGTTTTCATCAATCGATTTAATAGAGAATAACGCAGAACCGAATGAACATGAAATTCGTCAAGCGCTTAACGGGAATCTATGCAGATGTACGGGATATCAGAAAACGGTCAAAGCAGTGGCAGCCGTCGCAAAAGAAATGTCTGGCGCACCTGTAGAGAAACTACTCAATAAAGAATTGGTTAAAGAGAGCTGACTGTGTAACAGTGGCAAAAGAAAAGCCTATGAGTCGAGTAGTACAAAAAGCCTTCTGACCCGAGTCAGAAGGCTTCTCTACTTATACATCACCGAATCAGAGACCGAGCACCTGTATTATAGGAATAACTAAAACTCCCCGGCTCATCCGTCATAACAGTATCAATTCCGACTTCCATCAAGCCTTCCAGTTCTTCCATACGATTGACGGTATAGACACGCAGCGGGAAACCTGCTTTTTTTGCTTCATCCGCATAGGAGGACAGTGCGTATACCGGTTGGCAGTGAATAGCGTTGGCGCCTATTTCATTTGCGATCCATACAGCATTATCAGGTTTGCCCGCTATTAAGTAACCTGTTTCAATTGTCGGATGCAGCATGCGTACACGCTGCAGACTGAGGGCATTGAAAGAGGAAAGGATGATCCGTTCTTCTAAATGGTAAGCTTCTATAAGAGCCAGCACTTTTTCTTCCAGTCCTTTGTAATGGATTACGTTATTTTTCAATTCGATGTTGACCTGAAGGCTGTTGCCGTCTTTCTTCATCCATTGAAACACTTCTTCCAAAGTAGGAATCGATTCATGTTGAAAGGAAGGGGAGAACCAGCTCCCTGCATCCAGTTTCTTGATTTGCTGTAAAGTGAGATCTTGGACATAACCTGTTCCGTCGGTAGTGCGCTGCAGTGTTTCATCATGGATGATGACCACTTGGCCGTCTTTTGTCAATTGGACATCCAATTCAATGCCTGCCGCTCCGACTTTCCGCGCTTCCTCGAATGCAGGCAGTGTATTTTCAGGGAATTGCCCGCTGGCTCCCCGATGTGCAAAGATCATTGGCTGTTTCATTTCTTTTACTTCCTTTCCTGAACGGCTATTTTTTCCGATTGGCCATTTTAAGTGCCTCATTCGTTTCTTCAGCAGCTTGGTTCAATGCTTCGATTGGATCGGTCCCCTGGTACAGGCTTTCCATCGCGTTGACCACTTTTTGACGTGCTTCCGGGAATACCGAAATCAATGCTCCTTGCGTGGCAAGAGAAGTTTTCGTGTCACCTAACTGATCGACCGTGACTTTTAATTGAGGGTATTTTTCCCACTCGGATTGTACGATCTGTTGCTCATAAGCCTCAGTATTAATTGCAAAATAGCCGGTATTTACATGCCATTTCGCCTGTATTTCGGGTGAAGTCAAATACTTCATGAACTCCCATGCCGCCTGCTGCTGTGACTCTTCGATCCCGTTCGCCATCCACAAAGATGCGCCGCCGATGATTACGCCTTCCCGATCGGCAGCTTCCGGCACCGGCAAGTAGCCCGCACCCACTTCAAATGAAGATTGCTCCACGATATCCCGGACTCCTGCGGATGAATCTAAATACATGGCGATTTTCCCTGACTGAAATGCGGCCCGGATATCATCCCAATTTTGTCCCGTATTATAGAACGTCCCGTCTTCGTACATGTCGCTGATTAATTGGAAGACTTTTTGTCCTTCTTCACCGTTGAATACTGCTTCAGTTGCATCGCCTTTACGCCCGTTGTCTTCATTGACGAATAAACCACCTTGTGCAGCGATCAACTCTTCTATGAACCAGCCATAGTTTAATATGGAAAATCCATACTGTTCTCCGGTTGTCAGTGCTTTTGCCGCTTCTTCCAGCTCTTCATACGTAGTTGGCGGATTTTCGGGATCTAGTCCCGCTTCCTTGAAAGCATCTTTGTTATACATGAGGATTGGGGTGGAAGAGTTGAAAGGCATCGAATACTGTTCGCCGTCCACCGCATAATAATTCGTGATATTTTGCTCCCATTTACTCGTATCGTAGTTTTCTGCATCAATGAATTTCTGGACCGGCTCTATTTTTCCTGAATCCATCATATATTTCGTACCGACTTCAAACACCTGCATGATGGTCGGGGCATCTTTCGTTCCGGCTACTGTATTGAATTTGGTGATGGATTCTTCATAGGTACCCTGAAATACAGCCTTCACATTAATATCATCCTGCTGTTCATTGAAATCAGCGACAAGCTGGTCGACGACTTCTTCCAGCTTACCGCTCATCGCATGCCAGAATACGACTTCTGTTTTCTCTTTTGGTTGATCCGCCTGCACGGCACCTCCGTTAGTTGGCTCTTCTTCTCCAGTGCAGGCAGCCAATAATAAAGCCATCAATGTCAGCAGCGTAACAAGAATATTGGATTTTTTCATTTGTCAATTCCCCCGGTTCGATTATTTAATAGCGCCTCGTGTAAGGCCTTCCTGCAATCGTTTCTGTCCCAGAAATAATAGGATGAGTGTTGGTAAAATAACGAGCACAGCTCCAGCCATCACAACGCCCCATTCTGTGGAAACTTCCTGGGACTGCATTTGCTTCAGGCCGATTTGTACAGTACGCATCTGTTCATCATTCGTTACCAGCAATGGCCATAAATACATATTCCAAGCAGTAAGAAAACTGTAAATTGCCAGTGTCACTAATGTCGTCTTGGAAACAGGCAAGACCACTTTCCATAAAAACTGAAATCTGCTGACGCCTGCCACTTGGGTTGCTTCGTACATTTCATGCGGTATCGTCTTGAATTGCTGACGAAGCAAAAATGTTCCGAATGCCATGGCGAAGAACGGAACGGACAGGCCGAAATACGTATCGGTCAGGCCGAGGGAACGTATCGTCTGAAAGTTCGGCACCATGGTGGCTTCCCAGGGGATCATCATGGTGGAAATGAAAATCAGGAAGAGTATATTACGTCCTTTGAAAGGAATGAACGTAAACGAAAAGGCGGCGAGACAGCAAAATATGACTTGTCCGGCCATGATCAGTGATGCGACGACGAAACTATTGAATAAATACCGCAGCAGCGGCACTTTTTGCATAGCCGCACTGTAGTTGGTGAAGGAAAAATCACTCGGTATAATGCGGCCCTTCAGCACTTCTCCACCTTGCATGAAGCTGATCAAAAAAGCATACAGAATAGGGAAGAACATCAGAAACGCTGAAACGGTCAACAGTGTATACAAAATGACTTTCTTTTTCATCGTCATTGGTAATGCACCTTCTTTTCGCCCCATTTGAATTGTAAAATCGTGACGGCTAAAATAAAGGTGAATAAAATCACTGCCTGCGCACTGGCCGAGCCGATATTGAAATTGACGAATGCGTCTTTAAAAATGGAATAGACAATGACGTTCGTTGATTCCATCGGTCCGCCTTTTGTTAAAATATCAATTTGTCCGAATGTCTGGAAAGAATTGATCAATGAGACGGTAACGATGAATAATAACGTCGGCGACAACAATGGCAGGGTGATCTTACGCAAGGAATAAAAATCACCGACACCTGCAATCTTTCCGCTTTCATACAAACTAGAATCGATATTGTGCAAGCCGCCAAGCAAAATCAGGAAGCTGAATCCCGTATTCATCCATATAGTCGGAAGTGCCACAGACAAGAGGGCGGTATCCGGGTTGAGCAGCCATTGCATTTCTGTCATTCCAAATGTTTTGATGATCGTATTGGCGATTCCTATCGTCGGGTTATAGATGAATAACCAGATAACGGAGGAAGCGGCGACGCTCATTCCCATCGTGGAAGAAAAAATGGTGCGGAAAAATCCGATGCCCTTCAACTTTTGATTCGCCAGCAATGCCAGGCCGAGTGCCAATAACACACCAGCGGGCACAGTATATAGGACGAATAAAACAGTCGCTTTCAAACTGGATAGAAAAGAAGTCGACTGAAATAATTGAATGTAATGCTCCAGACCGACAAAAGTTTGGGTATTGCCCTGTGCATCTGTCAAAAATAAGCTTAAATAAATCGTTTTGAACATCGGATAAAACAAGAACACTGCGAAAAGTAAAATGGACGGCAGCAAATAGAGCAGCCCTTCTAATAAGGTGGAAAAACGTCTTTTACTTTTTGGTCTGACGCGGATCTGGTCTTTCACCGCAATCATAATGCGGCCTCCATATACATTTCGTCCGCCGGCAGCACTCTTTTGTCGATACGACGGCCGGTGCCGGGTTGGAAGAAATGAATATGCTCTTCGTCTACTTTCAGTGGAATCTCCTCGCCTTCCTGAAAATCCCATTGTCCCGGCCACTTTGCGATCCACAGCTCTCCGTTCATCCGGAACATCAGCAATGTTTCTGTCCCAAGGATTTCAATATGCTCGACGGCAGCAGTGAATGTAGGCGGCTCCTCTGCTGCATATGTAAGATGTTCCGGGCGTACACCTGCGCATACATCACCTTCTTCCCAGCCCGAAGCAGCCACTTGCCACCCGTCGGTCAGTTGTATATGCTGGCCGTTCAGTGTGGCCTTCGTCATATTCATAGGAGGCGAGCCAATGAATGTCGCGACGAATTGATTTTGTGGATAGTTGTACACATCGAGCGGCCGGCCGATTTGCTGGATGCTTCCTTCGTTCAGCACCATGATCCGATCCGCCATCGTCATCGCTTCCACCTGATCATGTGTCACGTAAATCATCGACATCCCCAGCCGTCGCTGAATTTGACGAACTTCTGCGCGCATTTTCGACCGAAGTTTCGCATCTAAGTTGGATAGAGGTTCATCCATCAGACAAATCGGAGCTTCAGAAGCAATTGCACGTCCCAATGCAACACGCTGCCTTTGACCGCCGGACAGCTCACGCGGTTTGCGATCCAGCAACTGTTCTAAACCTAATAATCGAGCCGCTTCCAAACAGCGCTGTTTCTGCTGTTGTTTTGAAATCTTCTTGACATGCAGACCGAACACGATATTTTCGGCGACGGTCATATGAGGAAAGAGTGCATAGTTTTGAAAGACCATTGAAATTTGCCGTTCATTCGGCCGGCTATTGACCACATCCTCGCCGTTCATGTAAAGTGTGCCGGCTGATACATTTTCTAAACCGGCAATGATCCGCAGAAGAGTACTTTTGCCGCACCCTGACGGACCAACGATGGCGAAAAACTCACCCTCCTGTACTTCAAAACTAACGTCTTCAAGTACCATGGCTTCTCCATGATAGGCTTTGTTTATGTTCCTGACGTCGATTGCCTTCATTTATATCAACCTCCTATGGATATGATATTGATCATACTAGGTTCATATTGAGAGGCTATAAATTGGCTGTGAGGATATTGTAAAGAAACGGTAAATATAAAAAAATATACTGACCAAGAATGTTACTCGTTTGTCTTGGACAGGAGATTATCAATACAGTAGTTGTTTGAATTTACATAGTTTGAAGTTTAAGAGGAATTTTTCAAACTGGCAGCAGAAAGGAAATCTAAATTACCGGCTTGACCTTTACGTTAACGTCAATGCTATCATTATGGAAAGAGAAGAAAGGAGAATGCGAGGTGAAAACGATTCGGGAGACTGCGGAATTGTTCGAAGTGTCAACTAGGACAATCCGCTATTATGAGGAAATTGGTTTGTTATCACCTGTCCGTACAGAAGGCAATCAAAGACTTTACACTTCATCTGAATTGGCCAAATTAAAACTGATTGTACGCGGCAAGAAATATGGGTTTTCATTGGATGAGATTAAAGAAATGATTCTGCTGTTCGATAAGGATCGCACGGGGCGAAAACAGCTTGAGCGAACGATTGAATACGGCGAACGGCGGATTGAAGAAATCGATCTGAAAATTAGTGAGCTGCAGCAAATGAAGTCTGAAATGCGGCAGCTGCAAAGGATGTTCCAGCAAAAGCTTGAGAATTCGAAGGGGGAATGAATAGATGAACAGTTCAAAGTTATTGTCTCGTAATGCCAGGAAGTATCCAAACACTGAAGCAGTGATCAGTATGGGAAAACGGACTACGTATAAAGAGCTGGATCAGCAGGTGAATCAATTTGGCAATGCGCTTCGAAGCCAAGGTGTCAAAGCGGGAGCAAAAGTCGCGTTATTCTTACCGAATGTTGACGAGTTTGTCATCTCCTATTTTGCTGCGCAGCGAATTGGTGCGATTGTTGTACCGATCAATGTGAAGCTGACTGCAAAAGAGCTGGAATTTATTTTGGAGCATACGGACGCTGAGGTGCTGATCGCGCATGAATTGGTGTTCGAAGCGGCTCAAAAAATGAAAGCGCCTTCATTAAAAATTAAGACGGGGCAAGTGGCTGACGGCTGGCTGGATTTCCATGAATTATTGAAGCAGGGCGACAAGACGCCGATAGTTTGTGAGTTGAAAGAAGATGATGAATCTACTATTTTATATACGTCCGGGACGACAGGGAGCCCTAAAGGAGTGCTCTTCAGCTATCGTAATATCCTGACAGTCGCTTCCATGATTTCTGTGGAAATGGAGATGAAGCCGGAAAGCCGCATTTTGCTGATGATGCCGCTCAGCCATTCGGCGCCGCTTCATTTGTTTCTGATGGCGGGGGTGTATGTGGGCGCGACGCTGGTGCTGACACCAACTTTTACGCCGGATTTGTTCATCGATACAGTCGAGAAGGAGAAGACGACACATTTCTTCGGCGCGCCGGTTGCCTATCTGCTGTCTGCAGGAAATCCGAGACTGCAGGAAGCAGATCTATCCTCGATGAAATGGTGGGTTTATGGTGGAGCGCCGTTGTCTGCTGATGAGGTGAAGAAGGTGAAAGCTGCGTTCCGTACGGATCATTTGGTTTGTGTGTATGGACTAACGGAAGCAGGTCCGAGCGGTTCGCTGTTGATGGCAGATGAGCATGAGACGAAAGCGGGAAGTATCGGAAGGCGTGCACCTCTGCACACGGAACTTCGTATTGTTGATGAAACGGGACAAGACGCTGCAGCGGGAGAAGTTGGGGAGATCGTGTTGCTGGGTGAAGGAAATATGCTAGGCTACTATAAAAATGAAGAAGCGACGAAAGAAGCTTATTACGGCGGCTGGCTGCGTACCGGCGATCTGGCACTGGAAGATGAAGACGGGTTTTATTGGATTGTCGGCCGCAAGAAAGATGTGATTGTATCCGGAGGCGTCAATATTTATCCACAGGAAATCGAAGAGTTGATTGTGCAGTTCCCGGGCGTGACGGAAGTTGCCGTCGTCGGTGTGCCGCATACCGAATGGGGAGAGACGGTGAAGGCGGTCTTTGCGGCTTCGGGTGAAATCGATGCAGGTAATCTGCAGGCTTATCTGAAGGAGAATTTGGCTTCATTCAAAATACCGCGCATTTATGAGCAAGTGGAAGCACTGCCGCGAAATGCTTCGGGGAAAATTCTCAAACAGCCATTGCGGGAAGGAGAATTTGCACGATGAAAGTGTTACAGAATACTGATCATTATGAAACGGGAAACTTTTTCAGGGGCGCCGAAACGCTGGAATTGATTTTGCGGGAGCGGCTGCAAGGGCCGTTTCTTGATTATGCATTACGGGAACTTGACGAGTTTGGAAGGGCTTGCGCCAATGAAATTGACGAGCGTGCAGCGTATACCGACCGGGAAGGTGAGCCGCGTTTGCTTCGCTATAATAAATTCGGTGAAGAGGTTTCTGAAGTATGGGTCAATGAAGGCTATAAGAAAACCGTACAGGAAACGTACGATACAGGAATTGTCGGCTATGTCCATAAAGAGATTCCAGGCCTCGGCCATAAGGGGAATTACACATATAGCTTTGCACAGGGGTATCTCCTGTCGCATGCGGAACCGGGTTTTTACTGTCCGGTCACGCTGACGATGGCGACAGCGTATTTGCTGGATCATTTTGCTGATGATGAAGTGAAAGAGCGCTTCCTGCCGCATGTCTGCGCGACGGGTGATATGCCTTTATTCGAAGGGGCGACGTTTTTGACAGAGCGCCAGGGCGGATCAGATGTCGGCGCAAATATTGTGCGCGCGGTGGAAGAAGACGGCGGATATCGTCTGTACGGAGAAAAATATTTTGCTTCGAATGCGGGGATGGCGGGCGTGGCAATGGTGCTGGCGAGGATGGAAGGTGCCCCGGAAGGATCGAGGGGTCTGACGTTGTTCGCGGTTCCGTGGCGCAATGAAGACGGGGAGCTGAACCATCTTCGTGTACGCCGTCTGAAAGATAAGCTTGGCGTGCGCGCAGTGCCTTCGGGCGAGGTGGAGTTTGAGGGAGCTGTCGCGTACGTCGTGGGAGATCCGGCAAGAGGGCTTGCTTATATGCTCGAAGCACTGAATCTGTCGCGTATTTGCAATGCCGTCGCTTCACTGGGCATCATGCGCAGAGCTTTACTTGAGTCCAATGCATATGCCAGCCGCAGAAACGCATTCGGACGGCGATTGACGGATTATCCGATGGTGCGCGATTCGCTTGGCAGGCTCCGTGCGAAACTGCATGCAGAAACGGTAACGGTATTTGATTTTATTAAGCTGTATGAGAATGTCACGAATGGCAAGGCGAGTGAGCGCGAACAGGTGCTGAACCGGCTTTTCATTGCGCTGATTAAGAAAGAAACGGCTGAGCAGTCGATTCATTTTTCGCATGAAGCGATTGAGATGCATGGAGGCAATGGTTATATCGAAGACTTTGTGACACCGCGTCTGTTGCGGGATGCACAGGTATTGACGGTATGGGAAGGCACGGCGAATATTCTGGCGCTGGAGCTGATTCGTTTAGTTTCGAAATATAACGTGCATGAATTATTTATTGAAGAAATGAAATCCCGTATTACGACGCTTGCCGACAATGAATGGAAGCAGGTGCTGGCGGCAGAGCTCGCTGATCAGCAAGAAGGACTCACGGCATTTGCAGGTTATGATCAGGCACTGCAGACGTTCGAAGCGAAAAATTGGATGAAACGGATGTCTGATCTGTATGAAAGTGTTGTGACGCTGGAGTGGGCGGATAAATACGGCGGGAAGTATGAAAAGCTGGCGGAAATATTTATGGAAAATACATGGAACTTGCGGAAGTCTGGCGGACCGATGAAAACGGTGGAGTATTTTGATGAAATGATGTGAAAAAAGACAGCAGGGCAGTCTGATGCTCTGCTGTCTTTTCCTGTATTCATCACGAGGGTCAGGTCCGATATTTCATCGTACAAATTTCGGACAACGGGATTTCATTAACAGTGGTATCTCCGGCGGGCTGGAAATGAACGGTTCGTGTGCTGCGGTTGAAATCTAAATAATAGCCGGTTCGTTTCGTATCTTTTGAATCAATCAGTGTGAGTATTACAGGCGTGCCCATCAGGAAATCGGTGATGATATGGACCAAATGCCGTTCTTCGTAACATTTCTTTTCTGGCCGGGAAACAGAGGGAGAGTCACAGCCGCTGCAAGGTCTGAATTTTCTGGATGCCATAAAAGTATGCACCTCCTTCATTTCTAGCTTATGTTGATATTTGAAGGAGAGCTGTGCCGTTTTGGCAGGGAAATTGCGTGCTATGAGCATTTGCGGAGGCTTCATGATCACTTGGCAGGGGAATATGATCACGTGCGGGGGCGCTATGAGCGCTTGGCGCATTGCTATGATCACGCGGCCGGATCCATGAGCGTTTGAAGGGTGTCCATGAGCATCGCTGAACTATTCGGGTTAAAATGACGGCAGTTTTATTTACGCATCGTGTGTGCTGAGGAAATTAGATATTTGCCTTGCACGCAGCATAACCAACCGCACCAAAAAAGCCGTTTGCCGCACCAAAACGCTCCTGAAGCGCGCCAAAAACAGTGACTGCCGCACATTTACGCCTTTGCGCCGCTCCAAACCGCCGTCCGAACGCGCCAAACAGGCCGACCACCGCACCATTGCCAAAAAGTCACTCCAAAAATTCCGCCAATGAAAAAGGCTGTCCTGGAAGAGCCAGACGATCATGACTCTTCCGGAACAGCCGGGTAATACTTTTACTTTTAATCCATCACCAATCCTCCATCGACCACAAGGTTCTGTCCTGTGATCGCACGGCTTGCGGGGGAAGCGAAGAATACTACGACGTCCGCCACTTCTTCGGGAGTCACAACGCGGTCGATCGGTGTGCTGGCTTTAATGATGTCGAAAACCGCATCCGGCGTGGCGGCGCTTGCGTCTGTTTTCAATAATAACCCGCCGGATACCATGTTGACCGTGATGCCGTCCGGTCCGAGTTCTTTTGCCATACTTCGTGTCATACCGAGGAGTGCTGCTTTGCTTGTGTTGTAATCGTGATAGGGAACTACCGGGTTTTGTACGAGATTTGTTCCGATGTTGATGATGCGTCCGAATTTCTGCTCATTCATTCCGTCCCTGACCGCCTGAAGCGTATGTAATGTTGCGCCGACAGAGCCTTCGAGCTGCTTCAAGTAATCCTGCCAGTCGATTGTATCGAGCTTTTCACGGTCATCTCCGTTGAATGAAAAGTCGATCAATGCATTGTTGACAACTGTTGTAATCGGCTTTCCGAAATGCGCCTTTGCCTCTTCGGCGAGCGACTGCAGTTCCTCTGGATTCCGTACATCCGCTTTCAGTGCGATCGCGCGGTCTGCACCGATTTCATTGACGACCTTCTGAGCTTTCTCTTCACTTTGGAAATAGTTCACTACAACTTTGGCTCCCGCTGCGCCGAATGCTTTCACGGTGGCCGCGCCCAAACCTCTGCTTGCTCCTGTTACTAATACGACCTGATCTTTTAATTCCAATGAATACAGCTCCCTTTTACATAACTTCATAGAAAAAGACCCCTGGGAGTCAGAGGCCGTTTAGAAAACGCCACTTCCCTCCGCCGGTGTTAACCGAATCAGGTTCAAAGGGTCGGAATAAATTCCTCTCAGCCAATCGGCGCCCCTAGTGATCTTTATATATATGTGTCTAGTAAGTATAGCATAATGGTAATATTCTGTGTTTAGCCGACTCTCTTAAAATGTAATTACACCAAGAGCCATCGTGATGAGGAACAAAACAATGCTGAATCCCCACATAATCAGGAATGAGTAACGAATATGTTTCCCCATCTCAAGACCCGCCAGCCCAAGTGCAAGCCAAAGGGCCGGAGAGAACGGGCTGACGAATGTTCCGATGATGTTTCCGACGATCAGCGCATAAGCAGCGGAAATCGAAGGGACACCAAATCCGGAAACAACTTGTTCCACGATTGGCAATAAAGCGAAATAATAAGCATCGGTACTCAACAATAAATCGAATGGAACGCCGAAGAATCCGATGATGATGTGTAAATAGGGCACGATGAATGCCGGTAGAATTTTTACTAGATCAGTAGCGATGGAATCCAGCATGTTGGCGCCGTTCAAGATACCTAAGAATGATCCGGCAGCCAAGATGATTGCAGCCATCAGCAAGGCATTCGGCGCATGTGCTTTGATCCGCTCCATCTGCTCAGTTACAGACCGGTAGTTCAAAGGCAGTGCAATACTGAAACCTATCATGAAGATAAAGCCGGCGGGAACTTTCCCCCAGACGAGCAGTCCGATGACTGTTACGGCAATAATGACGTTCAGCCACAGCATTTTCGGACGCTGCAGAGAATTAACAGTTTGTAGGGATTCCTCCTCGACATCGTCTTCTGTGAAATCCTCTTCTGCTCCATTGGCGAGGCGTTTCGCGATTCGGCGGTTTTCGCGCATACCTAGGACAAAAGCAACCGCGACTAACAGCAATAGACCGATGACCTGAATTTTAATCAGCGGGCGCCAGAGCTCCGTTACATCGACACCCAGTACAGCTGCCGCACGGCCAAGCGGACCGCCCCATGGCACCATATTGACAATACTTGCGGATGTACCCACGAGCAGCAGAAGTAAATAGGGACTCATTTTCAAACGTTTATAAAGTGGGAGCAATGCCGGAATCGTAATCAAGAACGTTGAGGCGCCTGAACCGTCCAGCTGCGCGATTGCTGCGATCACAACAGTTGCCATTGAAACTGCAATAACATTTCCTCGCGAAATAAAGATCATTGTATTGATTAGCGGATCGAAAACGCCGGCATCCTGCATGATTCCAAAAAACAGAATAGCGAAGATGAACATAATGACGACACTAGTGACCGAGTCGATTCCGCTTCCGAAGAACTCTCCAATTTCTTTAAAGTTATATCCGGCAAAGAAAGCACCGAAGATCGGCACGATGACCAGTCCGACAATCGGTGTGATCCGGCCGCTGATTAGCAAAGCGACAATAATAAAGATGGTTAATAATCCAATAATACTTAACATAGCGTTTCCTCCTTATAAGAACAAGTTTATAAAAGAAGTATGTAAGCGGATACATTAAGCGTATCCAATGATTCCTTCTTAAGTTGTTCATACTGTAACACGGAAGAAAGGGGCTAAAAAGATTATGATTATAAGACCAATAGAGTTTATTCTATGCATTTTGTTCATTCTGCTCACGGCTGGAGCAGTCAGATTTTCAAATAGGTGCGCTCAGGTCTTCCGACGTCGCCGTAATGAAGCTGCGCTTTTGCCTTTTCGGCAGAAACCAGAAATTCCAAATAGCGTCTGGCGGTGGAACGGCTGACCCCGGCTGCCTGTCCGACGTCAATCGCATTCATGCCGTCTGCTGAACTGCTCGTCAGAACATCTTCAATTCGTTCCAAAGTTAACTGATCAATCCCTTTAGGCAAACCATCAGGTGCGGCGGCTGTTGAAGGACTGACATCGATTCCGTATAACAGGCGGTCCAGATCTTCCTGATTGACCTCCTCTTTTGAAGCCAATAAAATTTTGCGTGCCCGGTAGCGTGTAAATGTTTTATGAAATCGGTCAAAGTCGACAGGTTTCAGTAAATAATCGACCACGCCGCCATGCAGAGCTTCTTCCACAGTCGCTGTCTCTTTTGCCGCAGTCACAAATACGATATCAATAGCAGGGAAGTCGCTGCGGAGACGCCGAAATAATTCAAGCCCCGGACTGTCCGGAATATACACATCCAATAAAATCAGATCAGGCAACTGCTCTGTCTGCTGTAAAAAAGTGAGGCTTTCTTCTGCAGTTTTCATTTCCGCGAGTACTTGAAAACCGGTGATCTGTTCAATAAGCTGCCGATTAATTTGCGCCACCCGAAAATCATCCTCAACAATCAGTACTCGAATTGTCTTTATCATATCAAACCATCCTTTATTCAGTAATTTTTGGAATAGTCACGACAAAACAAGTGCCTCCAAGTTCGCTCGGTTCAATAGACAGCTGACCGTTTACTGCATCGACAGCCTGTTTTGTCAGTGCGAGGCCGAAACCTCTGCCAGAGCCAGTTTTTGTTGAAGTTCCTTTTTTGAAAACATCATCCAGCAACGAACTTGCAATACCGGGTCCGGCATCGTCTATTTCGAACAGTATATCCTGTCCAATATCCGTAAAAAAGACAGATATTTCCCGGGAAATTGCTTTTTCATCATATACCGCGTCAAACGCATTATCCAGTAAATTTCCGACAGCAGTCAGCAAGGCCTGCCGGGTGCGGTCGGATAAAGGGGAATGCAAGCGGCTGCCAGGCTGTATCGTTACGTGAATTTGTATTTCGCTTGCCTGGTTTAATTTCCCGACAAGCAAACCGCTGACATAGGGGTCTTCCACTTCATTCAGCAAGGCATCCATCCATTCCTGCTGAATATTCATTTCCTCCTGAATGAAATCCAACACTTCTTCTTTCTTGCCTAAGCGCGTCAGTCCCATGATCGTATAGAGCTTGTTGGAGAACTCGTGAGTCTGTGAACGAAGCGCATCCGCATACTGCTGGATATGCGTCAGTTTCTTTGTCAGATTTTCGATTTCAGTTTTATTCCGGAAAGTGGCAACCGCACCCCAAACGTTGTTTTCATAGAAAATTGGCACACTGTTGACATAGACGCTGTGTGTACCCAGGATTTTTTCCTGATCAAAAATAGCCTGTTCGGTTTCGAGAACATAAGGCAAATCTGAAGTGGGAAAACTATCTTGAATCGACTTGCCAATCCACTTTTCTGTCCGAAGTTCATCGTTTGTCAGCAGCTTTAAAGCGGCAGAGTTGATCATAGTAATCTGTCCTTCTTTATTGATCGCGATGATTCCTTCGTGAATGGAATGAAGGATCGTTTCTTTCTGGAATAATAAATGAGAGATTTCCTCAGGTTCGAGGCCGAATAAAGATTTTTTAATATAGTTTGCGATAAATACAGCGCCTATAATGGCAGCGATACTGATCGCGAGCAGAACAAACCATATTTCTTTACTGTAATCCCAAATTACTGTATTAATGGCCTCTGCCAAAAAGCCGACTGATACGACACCGACAATTTCCCCTTCTGCATAAATTGGAACTTTCGCGCGCAGGGAACTGCCGAGAGTTCCTGTTGATTTGGAGATATATGATTCTCCTGAAATAAGTGCGCGCTCATTGTCTTCTCCGACCATCTTTTCCCCAATGCGTTCAGGGTCCGGATGGGCATAACGAACTTCATTGCGATTACCGACAACGATAAACTCTGCATCTGTGCGGTCCTGTATACTCTGTACAATCGGCTGGATAATAGAGGAAGGATCGTCCGAATTGAATGCGCGGGAAACTTCCGGAATCAAAGAAACGCTCGTTGCCACGCTGAGCGCCCGTTCCCCTATCTGTGTCTCCAGCGTATCCGTTACAAAAAAACTCATGAATCCGCCGATTAATAAAGTAATTGTCAGGACAAGTGCTCCAATCAAACCGACCATTTTCATATGCAGGTTGAGGAAGGGTTTTGCTTTTATATAATGGACTGGCAAATCTTGTTTTTTAATACGAATCATGAGATGACATCTCCTTCACTAGCGCTGTGTTCAGCATACCATGTGCATGGAAAGAAAACTTTTTTGCATACATTGATAGGGAAGGTTATGATTATTGTAAGTATTCAAAATAGACGAGGAGGAGATACGTATGAAAACGATCTACTCAACAGGTGCAGAAGCAATCGCCGATATTCAAGACGGTGCCACATTGATGGTCGGCGGCTTCGGTCTGGTCGGCATACCCGAGCAGCTGATTATGGCGCTTGCTGAAAAAGGTGTGAAAGAGTTGACGGTCATTTCGAATAACTGCGGAGTGGATGACTGGGGACTCGGGTTATTATTGAAGGAAAAACAAATCAAAAAGATGATTGGTTCGTATGTCGGGGAGAATAAAGAGTTTGAACGGCAAGTATTGTCAGGTGAATTGGAAGTTGAACTGACGCCTCAAGGTACACTGGCTGAAAAGATCCGTGCCGGAGGGGCAGGGATTCCGGCTTTTTATACACCTGCAGGAGTAGGAACACAGATTGCGGAAGGCAAAGAAACACGTATTTTTGACGGCAAAGAATATTTATTGGAGCATGCTCTGCGTGCGGACTTTGCGCTGATCAGAGCATACAAAGCAGATCAGTTTGGAAATGTAATTTATAATAAAACAGCGCAAAACTTTAATCCGATGATGGCGGCGGCCGCTTCTGTGACAATTGTGGAAGCAGAAGAAATCGTCGAAGCTGGCATGTTGGACCCTGCGATAATTCATACACCAAGTATTTATGTACAGGGGCTGCTGCAGGCAAAGCAGGAAAAACGAATTGAGCGCCTGACTGTGCGTACGAAGGAGGATGCTCAATGAAACCGAACCAATACAGAGAACAGATAGCTAAACGGGCTGAGCGGGAAATCCGGGACGGCGATTACGTCAATTTGGGAATCGGCATGCCGACACTGGTGGCGAATTATATTTCACCGGACAAAACAGTGATTCTGCAGTCGGAGAATGGTTTATTGGGAATTGGTCCTTATCCTTTGGAAGAGGAAGTTGATCCGGACCTAATTAATGCGGGGAAAGAAACCGTAACGACCATTCCGGGATCGTCGTTTTTCTCAAGTGCGGAGTCATTCGCCATGATCCGCGGAGGACATATTGACGTGGCCATTCTCGGTGCGATGGAAGTGTCGGAAACAGGTGACTTGGCGAACTGGATGATTCCTGGAAAGGTCATTAAGGGCATGGGCGGGGCGATGGATTTGGTTCACGGCGCGAAAAAAGTCATTGTCATCATGGATCATGTTTCGAAAAATGGGGAGCCGAAAATTAAAAAACAATGCACGCTGCCGTTGACGGGCATGGGTGTAGTGAATAAAATTATTACAGAACGTGCATTGATTGAAGTCACACCGCAGGGTCTGGTGCTGATGGAAGTGTTTGACGGTTTTACAGCAGAAGATGTGATCGGTTCTACGGAAGCGGATTTGGCTATTTCTGCTGAAATGAAGAGTAGTAAATGAGTGAAACCATCTAAAAAGTCATGTTCATCTGACTTTTTGGATGGTTTTTTACTTGTTTGAATTTGCCGGATGTATGGAAAGGTGCGGTAAGGGGACGTTTTGGTTCGCTGTCAAGACACTTTGGCGTGGCAAAGCGTTTCTGCAAAACCAGATTTCACGAGAAACGAAGACTTTTTAAAATAATTCATGTCTTTTGTAATGGTTCATATGGTATAATTCCCGGTATATAGTTTCATGAAATTAACAGTATCAGCCACTTGGATGAAAAGGAGTGAAGGCGATGTTTTGTTCGAAATGCGGTCATGAAAATAGCAAAGACGCCAAGTTCTGTGCCGGTTGCGGTGCTGAAATGGGACAGCCTGTCAAAAGTAAATGGATTCCGGCTATTTTTCTCACATGCCTCATTGTCTTAGCAGGGACAGGGGCAGGATACGGTTATGCTACGGACTGGAGTTTTAAATTTCCAAAGAAAACAATCGCTTCTCCTGAAACCGAAGAATTGGCAGTTAATGATGAAGATAATATTAAAATTAAAACAACCCCAGCTGTCGCGAAGCAGTCTGAGCAACAAACAAAAGATAAAACTGTGCTGATTAAAGAATCACTGCCCAGCGTTTTCACGATTGTCACGAGTTCAGGCACGGGATCTGGTTTTCTGTATAAAACAGGCGGTTATATTGTCACAAACGCTCATGTGGTAGCAGGCTTCACCGACGTCATCGTCCGAAATTTCAAAGGAGAAGATATGGCCGGCAGAGTGGTCGGAATATCCGATAAGTATGATGTGGCGCTGATTCAATCCGAGGCAAATAAAAATGTCCGCGCATTCGTGACGGAGCAGAAAGAAACGCCTATCGGTACGGAAGTCATTGCAATTGGAAGTCCGAAAGGTTTTGAAAACACGGCTTCCATCGGTTATCTGACTGGATTGAACCGCGATGTCCAAAAAGACTTTACCTACGAAAAGATTTATCAGATTGATGCACAAATTGACCATGGCAGCAGCGGGGGACCGCTTTTGGATGCGAATACCGGAAAAGTCATTGGCATCAACTCCCTTCTATATAAGCAAAATACCGTATTCGGTTTTTCCATTCCGATGTACAGCATGCAGGCCCTGGTCGACAAATGGATCAATCAGCCGATGAGCGGCAAGCAGGTTGCTTCGTTATTCCGGGTCTACGAAGATTACGTTCCGGAACGCTATTATAGTAATGAAGAAGATTATAACTACGATGATTATGACAGTTATTATGATGACGGCGAAGAAGAATATTATTCCGATGAAACAGAAGTTTACGATGACGATGTTGCGAACTTCATTCAGGAGTTTAGAAGTCAGTATGAAGCAGCGCTTGCCAATGAAGACTATGCCTATATTGAAGATTATGTAGCAGGCGGCAGTTCGGCGTCCAATGAATTATGGAGTTATTTAGAGGAGATGGCTGGCCAGAATGTCTATTTTGATTTCGTAGAGAACACCTTAACCGACGTGGTGTACTATGATTCTTCACTTGAAGCGTATACGTACGAAACATTCAACTTCACAGATATCAGCGGGAATCATGATTTTATCGAGAAAAGAAAGATTTACACCATTGTTATTGATGAAAATGGAAACTACCAAATCACGAAAATAATAAATCAATAATGAAAGAAGCTGCCAGGAAAATGACTTTCCGTGCAGCTTCTTTTCGTTACGTGGTTTCAAGTTATCGGGTCAAGTGCTACAATACAGTACAACTACAGCGCGAGGTGAATGAACCGTGAATATACTGCTCCTTATCAAAGACCCGCTCGAAGCGCAAGGTTTAAAATGGCTGCTGACTTCCCAGTGGAACGACATCACAGTCGAAGTCAGGGACCGTCCCGAAACGCTTCGGACCATTCAAGATGCCTATCTGTACATTGTCGATATGGATTTCATTATGAAGGAAGAAGTGGAGCTTCCTTCGCACGCAGTCTGGTTGGGTGTTTCTTCTGAACGGACGTTTCAGACAGTTTACAAAGCGCTTTCTCTTAAAGCGGAGGACGTATTGTTCCGGCCTTTTCCACCAGAGCGTCTGCTGAAACAAGTACAGCAGATCCGTTTTCATTGGCGCAACGAGAACCCGGCCTTGGCTGAACCTTCCTCGCAGCAAAAGAATCCGATTTCTTATGAGGATCTGCTCATTCGGGAGACAATACCAGAGCGGCCTGTGGTCATGAGTCTTCTGGCGATTTCTGATCTGGAAGTGCTGGATGTTCTTGTGGAAAAACTGAAAAGTTACGATTTTCCGGGAGTGTTTCAGGTGTTCCCGTTTTCAGACCATGTGCTCGTCATTCATCAGCTAGAAGATATGCAGCTGCTGAACGAAGCCTATCGTATGTTTTTTTCGCAGTGGAAGCTGCATTATGAGACGCTGCTGACGATTTATCTTTATGCGGCGGAAGAACAATTGAGCTTCCGCGAGTTCTATAAAAAAATGAGATTGTTCCATGAACGGATTTTTTATGATGGGTATGATATTCTCACACAAGTGGAAGAAGACTTTCAATGGAAGGAACTTGATCCGTTTCTGTCGCCGATCGATCAGCAAAAGTGGATTGAAATGCTCGAGAAACAGCAGTTGGTCAAGATTCGTGAATGGCTGGAGTACGACTTCTTGACGCTTGAGCCGCCATTTCCGAATCCCGAGATGGTGCGTGTCAGACTGACGAGTATACTGGCGCAGATCCGGCGTTATATGACGGCGAACTCATTGCAGTCAAATAAACTGGAGCAGGCCTACCATGCGCTGTTCTATAAAACAGTCCGGGAACCTGTGGTCTATGACATTGTTCAGTCATTCATTGCATTCAGCGGCGAATTAATCCGTACTTCGAAAGATTTATCCACTTCTCAGTACTTTGCAGAAAAAGTGAAGGAACGCATGCTGATGAATTATTGGGACTCTGCCTGGAATCTGGCGGACTGTGCAGATGAAATGAAGCTACATAAGAGTACACTGAGCCGTAAGTATGCAAAAGAAGCAGGAGAACCTTTCAGTGAGACATTGCTTGGAATCCGCATTGAACAGGCCAAACGTTTATTGAAGGAAACCGATTTATCTATAGCGGAAGTGGCGGAGACATCTGGATTCTCGCATCCTGCCTATTTCAGCAAACGTTTTAAAGAAACAACTGAGCGGACTCCATATGAATATAGGCAATCGTAAGAATAGACATATTTGATTGATAATACACATAAATTGGTGGCAACATAGTATAATTGAAAACGTTTTCCTTTAATTAATGTAAATATAATATAAAACAAACAATAAATTATAAAGATGCAAGCGGTTTCTTCATAGTATACTAAGACTAACTTATGAGGAGGTTTTTTATATGACAAATACATCGACTAATATTGCAGCGGAAAAAGTAATCCACTATACAGGTACAGAGCTTCATACAAAAGGCTGGCAGCAGGAAGCAGCACTTCGTATGCTCATGAATAACTTACACCCTGACGTTGCAGAGCATCCGGATAAATTGGTTGTATACGGAGGAATCGGTAAAGCAGCTCGTAACTGGGAAAGCTTTGATGCGATTGTCCGTTCATTGAAAGAATTAGAAAATGACGAGACATTGCTTGTACAGTCAGGGAAACCTGTTGTTGTATTCAAAACTCATGAAAATGCACCTCGCGTATTGATCGCTAACTCAAATATCGTGCCGGCGTATGCAAACTGGGATACGTTCCACGAGCTGGATAAAAAAGGTTTGATGATGTACGGTCAGATGACAGCAGGAAGCTGGATCTACATCGGTTCTCAAGGGATCGTGCAAGGAACTTATGAAACATTTGCAGAGCTTGCAAACCAGCACTTCGGCGGCTCATTAAAAGGAACTATCACAGTAACAGCAGGCCTCGGCGGAATGGGCGGCGCTCAGCCACTATCCGTAACAATGGCTGGCGGTGTTTGTATCGGAATCGACGTAGATGAGACACGTATCGACCGTCGTATAGAAACTCGCTATACA
Source organism: Sporosarcina sp. NCCP-2331 (assembly GCF_023707945.1). Lineage (NCBI taxonomy): Bacteria > Bacillati > Bacillota > Bacilli > Caryophanales > Caryophanaceae > Sporosarcina > Sporosarcina sp. NCCP-2331. Next base: position 63,141 of record NZ_BRCD01000017.1, on the reverse strand, counting down.
GACGTTAAGACTAATTCATTGGACGAAGCAATTCGTATTGCAGAAGAAGCAAAAGCAGAAGGCAAAGCGTTGTCTATCGGTCTAGTAGGAAATGCGGCTGATATTCTTCCTGAAATGATCGAAAAAGGATTTATCCCGGATGTATTGACTGACCAGACATCTGCCCACGATCCATTAAACGGCTACCTACCGTCTAAGATGACAATGGAAGAAGGAGCGAAACTTCGCGAATCAAATCCTGAAGAATATGTTGCTCTGGCTAAGAAATCTATGGCGCAGCACGTATCGGCAATGGTGGAAATGATGGATAAAGGCGCAATTACATTCGACTACGGAAACAATATTCGTCAAGTTGCATTGGATGAAGGCGTAAAGCGTGCATTTGATTTCCCTGGATTTGTTCCTGCATATATCCGTCCTCAGTTCTGTGAAGGTAAAGGACCTTTCCGCTGGGTAGCTCTTTCAGGAGATCCGGAAGATATCCGCAAAACTGATGAAGTGATCCTTCGTGAATTCAGCTATAACACACATCTTTGCAACTGGATCAAAATGGCGCAAGAAAAAATTCAATTCCAAGGCCTGCCTGCCCGTATTTGCTGGTTAGGCTATGGCGAACGCGCACGTTTCGGTAAAATCATCAATGATATGGTAGCAAGCGGCGAATTGAGCGCACCGATTGTCATCGGACGCGACCACTTGGATTCAGGATCTGTTTCTTCACCAAACCGTGAAACAGAATCCATGAAAGACGGTTCAGACGTAGTATCTGACTGGCCGATCCTGAACGCAATGATCAACGCAGTCGGCGGAGCAACTTGGGTTTCTCTTCACCACGGCGGCGGCGTAGGCATGGGGTATTCCCAGCACGCAGGTATGGTTATTGTCGCAGACGGAACGAAAGAAGCAGAAGCACGCCTGGAGCGCGTATTGACAACAGATCCGGGTATGGGTGTTGTCCGTCACGCGGATGCAGGCTATGATATTGCAATTCAAACAGCAAAGGAAAAAGGAATTAAAATGCCGATGTTGGAAGGTGGAAAATAATTGAAACCTGTATGGATTAAACACGCAAAAGAACTGGCAACGATTGCCGGAGTAAATGGACCGCGTAAAGGCAAGGACATGTCGGACTTGGCAATTATTGAGGACGGCAGTGTCTGGATCGAAGACGGTAAAATTGCTGCGGTAGGCACTACGGCAGAATTGGAAGCGCAATATGCCGACCGTGCAAATGAAGCAGATGTAGTGGACGCGACAGGACGCCTGGTAACACCGGGCCTTGTCGATCCTCACACGCATATTGTCTACGGGGGCAGCCGCGAGCGCGAGTTTGAAATGCGCCTCGAAGGTTCCACGTATATGGACATCATGAATGCGGGCGGCGGAATTCACGCAACGTCCCGCATGACACGTGAAGCAACGGAAGACGAATTGGTGGAGCAGGCCGGACGACGTTTGGATTCATTTGCAAAACACGGTGTCACGACAGTAGAAGGCAAGAGTGGCTACGGTCTTGATTTGGAGACGGAGCTGAAGCAATTGCGTGCTGCAAAGCGTTTGAATGAACAGCATGCTGTTGAAATTGTCCCTACATTCATGGGAGCTCATGCAGTACCGATGGATTATAAAGGTAAAGAAGATGAATTCGTTGACCTGGTAGTAAACGAAATGCTGCCGGTAGTAGCAAAAGAAAAACTGGCCATCTTCAATGATGTGTTCTGTGAACTGGATGTATTCACACCTGAACAGTCTGAGCGCATTTTGGAAGCGGGGAAAAAGCTTGGCTTGATACCGAAAATCCATGCGGATGAAATTGCTTCATACGGTGGTGCTGAGCTGGCTGCTAAAGTGGGCGCCATTTCAGCAGAACACTTATTGAAAGCATCTGAACAAGGCATTAAAGATATGGCGGAAGCCGGCGTAATTGCCTGCCTATTGCCTGCAACTGCACTGTATTTACGTGAAGAAGCAGCAAAAGGACGTCATATGATTGATTCAGGTATGGCAGTGGCAATTTCCACTGACTGTAACCCGGGTTCTTCTCCGACAACTTCCATGCCGCTTGTAATGAATTTGGCTTGCATTTCGATGCGCATGACGCCTGCAGAAGCGTTAGTTGCCGCAACGATCAACGCAGCCAGCGCGATTAAAGTAGAAGACCGCGCAGGTTCATTGGAAGTAGGCAAGCAAGGAGATGTCGTGATGTGGGACATCGGCAGCTATCAGGAATTGCAGTATCTGTTCGGTGTCAATCATGTAGACAAGGTTTGGAAAGAAGGCCGCAAGATTGTAGGCTGATTCAGAAAATACTGTGGAGACATGCCGCGTCATGTCTTCACAGTATTTTTCCCAATTAGTTAATAGTTAATAGATCAGAGGGGGAATAGATATGCAACAGGTGAAAGAGAAGACAACGAGTAAGACGACCCCGGGCATGTGGAAGTTTTTCTTATACAGCGCAATTGGCGGATTTATGTTTTTTGTTCCGGTGACTATCGGAGGGAAGAATTCAATTATGCTGGATCATATAGTCAGCTTTATTCAAGAGAATGTAAGCGCTGTCCTGCCGTACTATGCGTTAGTGCTTTTATTGGCGGGGGCAGTTTATCCATTTGTTTCAGGAACATGGAAAAAATCTTCGGTGGATATAATCTTCTCGTTCTTTAAAGTAATTGGACTGGGTGTCGGTATACTTCTCATTTTCAACATCGGACCCGCGTGGCTGTTCGATCCCGATATGGGACCGTTTTTGCTCAATAAGTTAGTAATTCCAGTCGGCCTTCTGGTTCCGATCGGTGCGATATTCTTGGCGCTGCTCGTCAGCTACGGTTTATTGGAATTCATCGGTGTGCTGATGCAGCCCGTTATGCGTCCGTTGTGGAAGACTCCGGGACGTTCAGCGGTTGATGCCGTTGCTTCATTTGTCGGCTCCTATTCTTTAGGACTCCTGATCACAAATCGCGTCTATAAAGAAGGGAAATATACAGCGAAAGAAGCAGCGATCATTGCAACAGGCTTCTCCACTGTGTCTGCAACATTCATGGTAGTCGTTGCAAAAACATTGGATATCATGAGCATGTGGAATCTGTACTTCTGGATTACATTGGTGGTTACGTTCATTGTAACGGGTATTACAGTACGCATCTGGCCGCTGGCTTCTATGAAAGATGAGTATTATGAAGGGTCTACACCCCAGCCAGAAATGAAACCGGAGGGCAGCCGTTTTGCTGCTGCATGGAGTGAAGCGATGGAAACGGTTTCAGGAGCTCCGGGGATTGCGAAAAATATTTGGATTAACCTGAAAGACGGATTGTTGATGACGATGGCTATTTTGCCGTCGATTCTGTCTATTGGCTTACTTGGACTGGTGCTGGCAGAATTTACGCCGGTATTTGATTGGATTGGTTATATCTTCTATCCGTTCACGTATTTAATGCAGGTGCCTGAACCGATGCTGGTAGCGAAAGCAAGTGCACTCGGCATCGCTGAAATGTTCTTGCCTGCTTTGCTTGTTGCTAAATCTGCATTGATTTCGAAGTTCATCGTTGCAGTGGTTTCAGTATCGGGTATCATTTTCTTCTCTGCGCTCGTTCCTTGTATCGTCGCGACAGAGATTCCGGTTTCTATCCCTAAGTTAATCGTCATTTGGGTCCAACGTGTGATTTTGACAATTATTATTGTGACACCGATTGCGTTTTTGGTGCTGTAAAATAGATAAGTTCTTGCGAAAGCTCATTAAACTTTCGCAAGGGCTTTTTTTGTCTGTAATTCAATATACCTATCGTTTGCTGTCTACTATACTGTTATTAAATAAATAGCAAGCAGTATTTTACTGCATTTCAAAAGACGAATGAAGTTTCCTGTATGAATACCGAAAATTTCTTTTACTCTATTAATACTATTGCTGCAAAGTTGTTGGATATACAGGTTAAATTACGTGTTTACTATTTTGTCTAATGGGTAGTTCGAAGTTAAGGGGCATAATTCCCTTCTATTTTACGTAGGAAGGAGGTGTAGGTTTGAGGAATGGAAAAATAATCTTTTGGACTATACTATTTGTCTGTGCTTTACCTGCTGTTATGCATGGTCAGGAGACAGAGGAAGTAGAGCAGAAGGCAGATCAAAGACATACCGGGATCATCTCAGGACTTGTCAACACGGTAACAAAAACGGTTGACAATACTGGAGAAGTAGTCAAACAAACAGTAGAAGCGACAAGCAAGACACTTCAGCAGACTGCAGACTTTGCAGGGGAAACTGTTAAAACGATTGCCGGGCCGCCTTCGGAGAAGCCAGTAACCGAGGCGGTTGGGCGAACAGCAGACTTTGTCCGGGAAACCGTTGAAGCGGTTCAGCCGGCTGTCAACAAGACCACTGAAACTGTTCAGCAGACTGTGAAAGACACAGCAGGAGTTACAAAAGAACTGCCTGAAATTCCAGTTGTCACGCCTGTGGTAGAAGAAACGGTACAAGCCGTAAGTGAAACGGTGGGGAATACTGCTGATTATGTGGATCAAACAACAGATGTAGTGAATTCATTTGATGAAAAAACCGTGCAGCAAGTGCTGAAAAATACAGGCGGGCTGGTGAGTGACACGGTGGAGACTGCGGTTCCTGTAGTTGAAACGACTACAAATACTGTAGAATCTGTATCAAATACAGTGACAGAAGCGGTCAATGAAGTTCCTGTCGTTTCAAATACTGCGCCAGTCATCGAAGAAACTGTTTCGTTTACAGCAGACACGCTGAACCGCACAGCTGCGACGGTCAATAAGGCGGTGCAGAATGTGACGATACCGACTGAAGAGCCGATTCGGCAGACGGTGAAGGATGCGGCAGTTTTTATTAGTGAAACCCTAAGCGGTACGGTGCCTGTTGTCGAGAAAACGACAGATCTGGTGAAAGACACGCTGCTCGAAGTTACACAGACAACAGAGAGGTTACCGGAAATCCCTGTAGTCACTCCTGTTGTCGGCCAAGTGACTGAACACCTGAACGGCCGGGGCGAACAAGTGAAAGATGTCACGGATCAAATAGTTACGGAGACAGTTGGGCAAACGAATGAAATCATTCAGCCGGCAGTCGGTAATCCGCAGTATAAACCATCAGAAAAACCGTCATCAGCAATTCAGCCCGTTAAGCCTGCAGATCAGGTGAAGCCAGCTGAAAAAGCTGAACAGATACCAATGGTTCCTTTACAACAATCAACTGTTCATTCACAACAGGATACGGAGAAACTTGTAAATGAATCATCTGAAAAACTGGTGAAGGAAGAAATTGAAAAGAAAGCGGCCGGTAAAAATGTATTGCAGCGGCTAGAAGCATTCGAGCTGTTCACAGAACAACAGGAACGCGCGCCTGTTTTTTCTGGCTCTTCATTTGGAGTGGAACTGCCTGAAACGAATGCGGAAGACCGTCAAAATCAAGTTACCGGTCAGCTGATTCCGCCGATGAAAGAAAACCAAGCGTCAGCAGCTGAAACACCGGCAATTGTTGTCACGTCGAGTTCATCGACTGCGGTATCTGCAGCAAACGGCTCACATATCGATGTGAGTGCCGGATTGTGGAGTGAACAATTGCAGGCGGTTCGGACAATCAGTACACGATGGTATGCAGAACACATACTGGGCAAGCTCCAGTGGACTCATCCGCCTCCTGGACAGCCGCCCAAGGCAACTCCTTTTTTATACGTTAGTATCTAACTAATAAAAAAGGAGAGAACAAACATGAAAATAAACTGGATGAAAAAAGTCGGAATCACATTTGCTGCAGGAGTCTCGATTTATGCGCTCCCGGCAATCGCTCAAGCCAATGAGGAAGCTGAAACTATTTCAGATGTCAATGAAGTTCAGGAAGCAAAGCCAATTGTCGATATACAGTTGAAAGATCTTCCTGTAGTAGGTGATGTCAATGTTCAAGTGCCTTCCCCTGAGAGAAAGAATCAGGAGACCGGCAAGAAGGGAAAGTCTGCAGTCAAGGTGCAAGTGAGCGAGGGTATCATTGACAATTTGGAAGTGGATGTGGCACCTGTTGAAAAGACTGAACAGCAGGAAAAGAAAGCAATCGCGAATGTAAAAATGTCTTCACAGATTACGAATGATGTCGAAGTGAACGCAGTGGCGAAGGAGACGAAACAGCATGGAACTGCAGCTGAAACATCTTCAAGCCTGGCGAAAGTGAATGCAGAAGATTTGCCTGTTGTCGGTCAGACGGAAGCAGGTGTTGCAGAGCAGAAGCAGACAACTTCTGAAGACGGCGCTTCATATGACGGCGGTGTGGTGGAAGTAAATATCGAGAAAGTGCCGGTTGCGGAAGAAACGCATGTCGGCGTACTCGACAAGCATGTGAAGAAGACCAATGATTCCTATACAGCAAAAGGAGGAGCATTGCAAGCAGATCTGGAAGCTCCAAGTCTGCTGGATGACACGCATATCGGCGTCTTGGATTCCACTGTCAAAGAAGATGAAACAGGTTCTTCATATGACGGCGGTGTAGTAGAGGCAACGATTGAAAAAGCGCCGATATTGAATGAGACGCATGTCGGAGTCTTGGATTCCACTGTCAAAGAAGACGAAACAGGCTCTTCATATGACGGTGGAGTAGTAGAGGCGACGATTGAAAAAGTACCGATCTTGGATGAGACGCATGTCGGTGTTCTTGATCGGCATGTGAGCGAGACAGATGACAGCTATACGAGCAACGGCGGTGTTGTGCAAGCAGATGCAGCAGCTCCCGGTTTGCTTGACGATACGCATGTCGGCGTCTTGGATTCCACTGTCAAAGAAGATGAAACAGGTTCTTCATATGACGGCGGTGTAGTAGAGGCAACGATTGAAAAAGCACCGATATTGGATGAGACGCATGTCGGAGTTCTTGACCGGCATGTGAGCGAGACAGATGACAGCTATACGAGCAACAGCGGTGTTGTGCAAGCAGATGCAGCAGCTCCCGGTTTGCTTGACGATACGCATATCGGAGTCTTGGATTCCACTGTCGAAGAAGACGAAACAGGCTCTTCATATGACGGCGGAGTAGTAGAGGCGACGATTGAAAAAGCACCGATCTTGGATGAGACACATGTCGGTGTTCTTGACCGGCATGTGAGCGAGACGAAGGGCAGCTATACTAGCAACGGCGGTGTTGTGCAGGTCGATGCAGCAGCTCCCGGTTTGCTTGACGATACGCATGTCGGCGTCTTGGATTCGACTGTCAAAGAAGACGAAACAGGCTCTTCATATGACGGCGGAGTAGTAGAGGCAACGATTGAAAAAGCGCCGATATTGGATGAGACGCATGTCGGTATTCTTGACCGACATGTGAAGGAGACAGACGACAGCTATACGAGCAACGGCGGAGTAGTGGAAGTGGATACGGCAGCTCCCGGTTTACTCGATGATGCACATGTCGGAGTGCTGGATTCTCACGTGAAAAAGGATGAGAATTCATTTGCGCTTGATGAAGGCGTTGTGAATTCAATGATCAAAAATTTACCGGTCATCGGCGACTTATCACTCGGCGTGCTGGACCGCCATGAAAGAGAAAACGGAAACGATTCATCTCTTTCAACCGGTGTCGCTCAAATTCTTTTAAACGGAACACTTCTTGAAGACGGTACAATAAACATTTTACGGAAAACTGAACAAACGACTGATGAAGGAACTCACATCAAGCAAGGCGTTGCAATTGTGGATTTGACGCTGCCTGTCATTGGCGATATAAAGGCAGATATTCTGACCAATGAAACATTCAAACCGACAGCAGCTTTTCCACCGGTAACACCGCCGGTAACGCCACCGGTAATTGTGCCTGGCGGGCCGTCTGTTCCTGATACAGATGTTGAAGAAGAACCCGGCAATAATGGGAACAATCCCAATGTGCCAGATGCAAACGATGGAACTACGGAAATTCCCGGAATTGAAATCAATCCCATTCCAACAGTTCCAAATGAGGAAGACAGCGGCACTCCCTCTGAAGATGGAGATGGCAACACTTCAAATCCAAATGATCAGTCTGAAGGGAATGAAAATTCCGGAGATGCGAATGTAGTTCCAGGCATACCGAATGACAACGGAGACTCTGATTCGAATGTGGAAACAGGGAACCCAGGGCAAGATGGAACCGATGGATTACCCGGCGCATCAGACGATAACTCGTCAGACAGTCAGCGAGTGCAGGGGAATTCAAATGAATGGATTGCGCTGTCACCGGATCAATCAGGCAATAACTCTGCAATGAAAAACAGTTTGTCTGACCGTTCGACAGGGCAGCCGTTCGCCGCGGATTCGGCAGATAGATTACCGACTACTGGAGGATTTCTGGATCCGATGCTGATGTCGATCCTTGCTGCATTGTTCTTACTCGGCGGAATTACTGCACGAAAATGGGCGCTGAGTAAATATGCTTAAAAAACACATCGTCGGCAAATGGATCGGCAATGTCTTGATGGCGACAGGAGCAGCAGTACTGCTGCTTCTCGCCTTCGGATTTAATTCGAATCAGTCAAAGCAGTCTGAGCATCTGGATGCGTTTGCTGCCATGAAGGCGGATGCGGCTGATCAGGATAAAGAATCAGTAAAAGCGACACAAAATCCCGAGAAAACAGGAAAGAATTCTTCATTTGATCAAATAGAAGGGGTACTCGATATGCCCGAAATCGATCTCCATTCACCCGTGCTGCTCGGAGCAGATGACCAAACGCTTGCAGCAGGCCTCGGAGCAATTGAAAATATGGATTCACCGGGCGAAACAGGTGGCAGTTACGCCATTGCCGGTCACCAGTCTTATGTATTCGGCCACTATTTTAACCGTCTGCATGAAGTGGAGACAGGACAGGAATTCACGTTTGAAACTGTGGAAGGTATTCAGCAGTATGAAGTGTTTGATATTCAAATTGTGAAACCGGAGCAAGTAGAAGTTCTGAACCGTCAGGATGGACTTGCCTTACTGTCGTTAATCACCTGTTATCCCGAACGTTCAAATGAATTCCGGCTGGTTGTGCAGGCCAAACGGATAAATTGATTTAGAAAGAGGCTGTCATTGAAAGTTGAATCTGACTTTCAGGACAGCCTCTTTTTTATGAAATAATATAGATAACAGACTATCGATAGACTTAGAATAATGCTGAATTATGATATACTCTGCCTATATAAGAAGGGTGGAATGAAAATGGCACCGAAAAATTCAGATCGTTTTATCGTGGCTTATAATCGAATTGATAAAATACTGGCAAAGATGACGGATTTGCCGCCTCACTTTTCATTCTCGAGACGAGTAGATAAAGCAAAAGATAAAAATGCGCTGATCAGTCATTATGAAGAGGAACTGCGGGAATTCGGCAGTTTGAGAAATGCGATTGTACATAATAAAACGGGATTGGATTATGCCATTGCAGAACCCCATGATATCATCGTCGAAATGATTGAATCGATCGAGGAGAAATTATCGAATCCTCAGACGGTAAAAGATCTCTTTCAAGGAAAAGTGCATACATTGCAGGCGAATGAATCTTTGGCAACAGGTTTGAAATTGATCAGGGAAAAGAAGTTTAATCAGCTGCCGATTTATCATAAGAAGAGATTCATAGGATTAATCACGGCAAACGGTATTATGAACTGGCTGGCGGATCAGAATAAAGACGACATTTCCCGGGAAATACCGACATTATTTGACGTTTATAATCATGAAAAACGTAAAAATACCTACCGTTTTATCAAAAGCACATTATCTGTTTATGAAGCAGAAGAATATTACAAGAGGTCCATTCTGAAGGGGAACCGACTGGAAGCTTTGCTCATAACAGAGCAGGGAGGGAAGGACGAAAAACTGATTGGCATCGTAACACCACTGGATTTATTGAAAATTGATTGAGAAAGAAAAGGTGAACAGAATGAATGGGGAGATACATACTTCAATATATGAACCGGCAATTCATCTGCAGCGGGTTTCATTTGAAACAGCAAATATGAAAATTATTGATGAAGTGACGGGTTCGTTTCCGAAACAGCAGATTACCGTTTTGGTCGGTCCTTCGGGGGCGGGAAAAACGACATTGCTGAAGATGTGCAATGGCTTGCTGAATCCGACGGGAGGAGAAATATATTTGGACGGCAAACCGATTAAGGAGATGGTGCCTACCGAATTGCGCCGGCGGGCAGGGATGGTTTTGCAGCAGACACCAATGATTGAGGGAACTGTCTATGACAACTTAGCCCTTACTCTGCGTCTGCAGGGGAAAGAACTCCATCAGGAAGAAGCGTGTGAAGTACTGGATCAAGTAGGGCTTGAACATCACTATCTGCAGCACGACAGCAACAGTCTTTCGGGAGGTCAGCGTCAAAAGGTGTCGATTGCACGGACACTGCTGAATAAATCCGATATTTTATTGCTGGATGAAATCACTTCAGCTCTAGATCCTTCTTCATTGCATGAAGTGGAAGAATTAATTCGGAGTTTGCATGAAATCCATGGGATCACTGTTGTTTGGATTACACATAATCTGGAACAAGCGAAGCGGATGGGGCATTATGTCTGGATTATGATGAATGGAAAAGTGAAGGAGACGGGAGAAATCTCCGTCCTGAATCATTCTGAAAACCCCGAAGTCCAAAGCTTTTTGAGAGGGGATTTCTGATGACGGCCACTGCTTTGCTTTTGACGCTTGTTTTTGTCTTTATCCCGATTATGTTGTCGAAAACGCTGGGGCTGCAGCTTGAAAAGGATACGATCGTGGCGGCTGTCCGTTCCACTGTCCAGCTTCTGCTCGTAGGCTTCGTACTCAAATTTGTCTTTGATTCGGAAAGTTATCTGTTCATCTTTCTGATGGTCGCTCTGATGATTGCGGCCGCTGTTCAGAATGCCCGAAAAAAAGGTCAGCAGATCAGAGGAATCACATGGAAACTGGCTGTGACCTTCATTTTCCTGGAAGTGTTGACGCAGGGGATTTTACTCGGCTTTGCTATTGTTCCTGCAACGGCGCAGTACATCATTTCATTGACAGGTATGGTGATTGGGAACTCCATGGTATTGGCCATTCTGTTTCTCAACCGTTTTATTGCCGAAGTGGAAACACACCGTCCTGAAAGTGAGCTGATTCTGTCTTTAGGAGGCACACCGAAACAAGCTATTCACCGTCAGCTGATCCGTTCCATACAGGCAAGCATGATTCCTACGATAGAAAGTCAAAAAACGATTGGTCTTGTCCAGCTGCCCGGAATGATGAGTGGACAGATTATTGCAGGCGCAGATCCCTTGGAAGCCGTACAGTTTCAGCTGCTGGTGGTATTTCTTTTATTGACTACCGCCGCTTTAACAAGTGTGTGTTTAGGTTTGCTGTCGTATCCGGCTTTGTTCAATGAACGCATGCAGATGATTCAAAAAGAACGTCTCAGTGACTGAAGAACTGCTGACTATAGTCTGTAAGGAAATGTAGTGATCCAATTCAATAAACAGAAATCACTTGTCTAGAGCACTCCGAGAATCGCGGTGTGCTTTTTTGTGTGCAAGCGAAAAAGCAAAAGGCTGAGGTGAAAAGAGAGTGGATGAAATATAACATAAAAAATTTATAAGGAATTTTCTGCAAACGCAATGCATGAACGGTATCCAGTGCGTATTTTTCATAATAAAAAGCCAACTGAAGTTAATTTTCAGACTAGTCTAAAGGAATCATAATGCAAATACTAGTTGACAATGATTCTCATTATCACTTATGATGATTTTTAATGAGAAGCGTTCTCATTAAAACAAGGGGGTACGGTGAAAAATGAAAAAGTTTATAAGTGTATTCAGTATACTCATGCTGCTGTTCGTTTTAAGCGCATGCGGTACAGAGAATGAAAAAGCGGAGGATAAAGCAGCCGTTGCTGCAGTAAAAGCAGAAGAACCTGTTGCAAATGAAACGGCAGTAGAAGTAACAGATATGACCGGTCAGACTTTGGCATTTGAGGAAGCGCCTTCTTCTGTTGCTGCTTTGAGCTCAGGTGACCTTGATATGCTCCTCGCGCTCGGCATAGAAGTTGCCGGACGTCCAAAAGTGCAAGGTCCGCCCATTAAAGAACTGGAAGGAATTCCGGAGATTGGCAATCCGCATCAGCCGAATTTCGAGAAAATTGCAGAGATTAATCCGCAAGTATTAATTGCAGCGCCCAGTTTTAAACAGCATGAAGAGAACATGAAGCGTCAAGGTACAGAAGTTGTCTACACAGCAGCCAATTCGGTTGCAGATATTCAACAAACGATTGAGTTATTCGGACAGATTTTTGATAAAGAAAAAGAAGCAAAAGCTATTCAAGATAATATTACAAACGAAATAGAGAAAAATACAGAACAAAAAGCGGAAGCTGTGAAAACACTGCTTGTGTACGGTGCGCCGGGAACTTATCTGGCTGCGCTGCCGAACTCGCTGTCAGGTAATTTATTAGAATTGGCAGGAGGAGAAAATATCGCAAGTGATTTCCCGAATGAAGAAAAGTATCCACAGTATGCAAGCTTAAGTGTCGAGAAAATCATTGAGCGCAATCCCGAGATGGTAATGTTGATTACACATGGTGAACCGGAAGCAGTGAAAGCGGCTTTTGAAGAGGAAATGCTGAAAAACCCAGCGTGGAAAAACCTGGATGCAGTAAAGGCGGGCAATGTCGTCGTTCTGCCATCTCATTTATTCGGCACAAACCCAGGCACAAAAGTAACGGAAGCACTTACTGTCATGAAGGAAAGTTTAGGACAGGTTAAATAAGATGATTGCTGTTCCTGAAAAAACGCAGACAGAACGCCATCCTCTTGCCAGGAAACGCATGATTGTACTTGTGGCATGCAGCAGTTTGCTGGTGATCGCAGCGGCAGTCAGTTTAATGGTCGGTCCTGTGTCGTTCACCATGCAGGAAATCTGGAATGGTATTTTTCAGGCGAACGACACGATGGAGCGGCGGATTGTCTGGGAGCTGCGCTTTCCGCGTGTATTGGTCGGTATGATCGTCGGAATCAGCCTGGCAGTGTCGGGCGCCATTCTTCAGGGAATTATGCGAAATCCGCTGGCTGATCCGGGAATCATCGGTGTCTCGTCCGGTGCGGGGCTTTCGGCTACTGTCATCATGATCATGTTTCCGGCATACATCATGTTCCTGCCGCTCGCTGCGTTTTTAGGTGCGCTGATCACGGCGCTGGTCGTTTACGCTCTGTCATGGAAAGGCGGTGCTTCACCTTTGCGGATTATTCTTGTAGGGGTCGCTATCAATGCCGTCATCGGTGCATTCATGAGTGCGCTGATGCTGCTGTACAGCGACCGGGTGCAGTCCGTTCTGCCGTGGCTCGCTGGGGGGATAGCCGGCGTCGGCTGGGTGCAATTTGAAATGATCATTTATTATGCCATGGCGGCATTTGTACTTGCGGTCTTTTCGGTCCGGCATATCCGAATTTTACGGCTCGGCGATGAAGTGGCCAAGCTGCTCGGGCATAATGTGGAACGCAGCCGGTTCTTTCTGATTGTGCTGAGTACGCTGCTTGCAGGCATGGCGGTCAGTGTCTCGGGTCTGATCGGCTTTGTAGGACTTGTTGTTCCGCATATTATGCGGTCGATCGTCGGAGGAGATTACCGATTTCTTCTGCCTGCCTCTGCGCTCGGCGGAGGATTGCTCGTCGTTGTGGCGGACACCATTGCCCGTACAGCTTTCAATCCGATTGAACTGCCTGTCGGTATCCTGCTGTCTTTCCTCGGCGGACCGTTCTTCTTATATTTAATTCAAAGACGGAGGGATTCATTTGCTGATAACTAAGGAACTTTCCTATCGACATTCCACTTCGTTTGAATTGTCGTCGATTGATCTTCATATCAGGCAGGGAGAAATCGTCAGTTTGCTGGGTCCGAATGGTTCAGGAAAGTCCACATTCCTACGGCTGATTTCCAGACTAATTACACCAGGAAGCGGCGACGTCCTGCTGAACGGCGGACAATTGAAGCGAATGAAATCTCAGGAAGTGGCCAGGAATTTAGCGATGCTTCCACAGATGCAGGATCATCAGCTGGATGTTACGGTAGGCGAGCTTGTGGAATTCGGCAGACATCCGCATCGTTCAGGATACGGCAGAATCAGTCAGGAAGATCAGGATATTATCGACTGGGCGATCGATGTAACGAAACTGGGTGACTATAAGAACCGTATGCTGCAGTCGCTGTCAGGCGGCGAGCGTCAGCGGGCATGGATTGCGATGGCGATTGCCCAGCGTCCGAAAATTTTATTGCTGGATGAACCGACAACGTATCTGGATATTTCGCATCAGCTGGAAGTGATGGAGCTGGTGACGGAGCTGAATGAAACGCACGGCATGACGGTTGTGATGGTGCTGCATGATATCAATCAGGCAGCGAGCTACAGCAATCGGCTGATTGTGCTGAAAGACGGAAGTGTCCGCTTTGACGGAATACCGCAATGCGTGCTGTGCAAGGAAATGTTTCATTCGATATTTGAAATTGATGCGGAGATTTTCATGAAGAACGGCAAATGCTTTTTTACACCGAGTAGACTGCGAAAGGGAGAATGTTATGAGAACTGAGGGAGAAAAGAAACAGCCGATTGATCAAACGCTTGTCAGACAATACTTGATGGCAGCACACGGCAATTTTGAGGAAGTGCAAAAGTTGGTCGAACAGGAACCGGACTTGATACATGCGGTGATGAATTGGGGCGGCGATGACTGGGAGAGCGGTCTGGGGGCAGCTGCACATACAGGAAACCGGGATATTGCGGAATTTTTATTGGCACGGGGGGCGCGTATGGATATTTTTGCGGCAGCGATGCTCGGTGAAGCGGAAATCGTCCGGTCGATGCTGAAGTGGTATCCGGACTGGAATGAATTAAAAGGACCGCACGGCATTCCGCTAATGCGTCATGCTGCAGCAGGCGGCGAGCAGGCAGAACCTGTTCTGGAATTATTACAAACATGGAAAATGGAGGTTGTATGATGCAGAAGATGACAGCGATTAATACGATTTTTGTGGAAAAAGGCAAGGGAGAAGAAATAACATCCCGTTTCTTAAAAGCGAAGGCTGTGCATACATTTGAGGGCTTCATCCGCATGGAAGTGCTGTTAGGTGAAGAAGTGGAAGACCGTGACGAAGTAAAAGTCTGCACGACATGGGAAGACAGAAAGTATTTCGACAGCTGGCTGCACAGCCGAGAGAATGCCAAATCGCATGACGCGAAAGCACCTTCAGCGGAGAAGAGTCCAATTCTGGGCAATGAATTGACGATATTCGATGTGAAAGTGCAGCATCTTCCGGCAGAAACAGAAAGAGCGAAGTAAGTGTTTCTGCAGCAGGTCCGTCATGTGCGGATCTGCTGTCTTATAAGTTTCCGAATGTGATCTATGCATCTTAGTGGATGTATAGATGGCTTTCGGAATTTGAAGGCATCCCGGTATATCGTGTAACAGTTGAAAGTTTAGAAATCTGCTCATCGCAACCCTCCCAAACTTGCGGACGTTCTTTAGATTTCAAAACTTTCACGCTGTTCTTTTGGCTGCTTTTCTTTATTAGAAAAGCAGTTTTTCTACGTAAAAAAACTGCAGCAACCAGAAAAGGTTACGGCAGTCCGACGATTTTGAACAATAAATGTGCAGCACCTGCAACGATCGGCAGGGCAATAATTGTACGTAATAGGAAGATAATGAGCAAATGGAAAATATTCAATGGAATCTTGGTTCCGAGAATTAATCCGCCGACTTCCGACATGTAGATCAACTGGATCACGGAAATCGCTGCAATTGTAAACAATGTCACCGGTGAAGTGATGACGCCTTCTGCCAGGATGACCGGCAGGAACATATCAGCGAAACCGACAACCATCGTTTGAGCCGCATCCGCAGCTTCGGGAATCTGCAGGATATTCAGAACGTATTCAAACGGCTTGCCGAGTATACGGAAGATGCTGGTGAATTCTGCAAGCATCAGCGCAACGGTACCGAATGCCATAACAACTGGGGTCACGCCCACCCACATATCGAGTACATTCTGCATCCCTGAGCGGAATGTCTTGCCGACTGATTTCTGCTTGGAAGCGGTATTCAGCGCATTGGACAGGCCGAATGCAAACACATTCGTTCCGGCGGGAAGCTTTTCATCATCAGCTGAATACTCTCTGTCGTCAATATAGGTATTTTTAATTGAGCGTAAAGGAAAAATTCTCGGCATGATCAAAGCCAGGATCAGTCCTGTCACTATGACGGTAGCGTAAAATGGCAGGAAGTAATCCCCGAGTCCAACGTAGTCAATGATGACCAATGAAAACGTGATGGACACCACAGAGAATGTCGTAGCAATAATGGCTGCTTCACGCTGGGTATAATGTCCTTCTTCATACTGCTTGCTGGTCAATAAAACTCCAATCGTTCCGTCGCCGATCCAGGAAGCGAGCGCATCGATGGAAGAACGGCCCGGCAGATTGAACAGCGGACGCATGATTTTGACCATCAGCGAACCGAAAAATTCAAGCAGCCCGAAGTTTAATAATAAAGGAAGCAGAAGTCCTGCGAATAAGAAAATACTGAATAAGAATGAAACGAGTCCGTCACTTGCAAGAAGCAGGCCGCCGGTGTCTTCGCTCCAAATTGCTTCAGGTCCCAGTTTATAGATGACCATGATGGCAAATACCGCACCGACGATACGAGTAACTGTCCAAAACGGCGTCACTTTAAATAAACTGACGAGGAAAGACGGACGATTTGGGTCTTTTTTTACAAACAGAAATAAAATCGAACCGAGTGCAGAAAGTGTAATCAGCACCATCATCAGCTGAGGAATGATCGGTTCAAGTGAGCCGGCCAGGATATCAGCGAGTTTGGCAATCGGCACTTTCCAGCCGCCTGCGAACGGCAGGGGAATCATGAATAGAATAATCCCGAGCAATGATGGGATCAGAAATATGGACCATGTACTAGCAGTATGTTTTTTCAAGGTGTGTCTCTCCCTGTTAATAATCATTTAGTTGTATATTTATACATTATACTGTGTATTCGCCAATTGTAAATACCTAAATTCAAAGTGCAACTTTTCAGTCAGGGAATAGTCTATACTTCTATATAAATAATACAGAAGCAGCAGTCAAAATGAATGAAGGATAGGGAGGAAGCTGATGATAACAGTAATCGGAAGCGCCAATATCGATGTGATCGCAGAAGCTGAAAACTTTCCGGTTCAAGGGGAAACAGTCAGAGGCAGAAACTTTCAGACAGCGCCGGGCGGAAAAGGTGCCAATCAGGCGGTGGCCTGTGCGCGGCTGGGCGAAGAAGTACAGCTGATCGGTTCAGTCGGTTCGGATGAATACGGCAGTCTGATTATGCAGAATCTGCATAATCAAAACGTCGGCATAAAGTATGTACAGCAAATTGACGGTCCATCCGGCGTGGCAGTTATTTTGCTGACTGACGGAGATAACCGGATTATTTCCATTCCGGGAGCCAATCATGCGCTGATACCGGAACGGATCGGCCTATTACGCGATGTGATACGCGACAGCGATCTCATCATGATGCAGCTGGAAATCCCAATCGCAGTCGTCTGGCGTGTATTGATATTATGCAAAGAGCTTCAAGTTCCTGTCATGATGGATCCTGCGCCGTCCAGCAGTTTTCATTTGAAGTTCATGCCGTACTTGACTTATGTGACGCCGAATGAAACGGAATGCTTTGCGCTGTTTGGCACTTCTATAGAAGAAGCTGCAGCTAGGTATCCAAACCAATTGCTGGTCACGCTCGGCAGCAGGGGCGTTTGTTATCATGACGGCAAACAGCTGATTCATGTGGACGCCATTCCTGCAAAGATTGTTGATACGACTGGAGCAGGAGATACATTCAACGGGGCGCTTGCCAGCCAGCTTGCTTGCGGACATGATTTACAGCAGGCCATCCAGTTTGCCAATGCGGCCGCCTCGTTATCTATTGAAAAGTTCGGAGCGCAGGGCGGGATGCCGGATCGGCCGGAAGTATTCGCGAGGCTTGGCGGAAAGGCCGAGGAAGATAGAAAAGCGTAAAAAACTGCATGTATGCTGATTGTCTGAGCTAAGAAAAAAAGAAATGGTGCGGTAAATAGCCGGTTTGGTGCGTGCGGTCGGTAGTTTCGCGCGGCTTGGCCTGATAAATGTTCGGTTCAAGCAGTTTTTGGTTCGTTTCGAGAGGCTTTTGGTGCGGTCAGCTGATTTTTTGGTGCGCGGAGTCTGGCTGTTCAGGCAAAATTATATTTCCTCGGCCCGTTATTCAGTTCACATTAAGTTCATCTGCCTATATTATAATTGTATGAAATTCCCATGGAGGTGCTCAGATGACAGAAAGTAAAAAGCGTTCAGGAGGCAAAAATATAGGCTTTGCGATACTGCTGATCGGCGTATTCATGGCAGCGCTCGATAACGGAATTATCAGTGCTGCTTTAACTACAATTAACTCTTCATTCGATGTGTCAGCTACCTCAGGATCATGGGGGATTACGCTGTATACGCTAGGGCTCGCAGTCGCTACGCCGATTGTCGGAAAACTGGCAGACCGCTACGGGCGGAAAAAGCTTTTTCTTATTGAAGTAGCCATTTTTACAATCGGTTCACTCGGTGTTGCGCTGAGTCCGAACTTTGAACTCTTTCTGGCTGCCCGTTTATTTCAATCATTTGGCGGCGGCGGTATTTTCATTATCGCGAGTTCCCATATTTTAAGTACATTCTCGAAAGAAACTCAAGGAAGCAAGCTGGGACTGCTCGGCGGAATGAATGGGATTGCATCGGTGATCGGGCCGAATATCGGGAGTTTCCTGATTGATGTGACGGGAAACTGGCATTGGCTGTTCCTGATTAATTTGCCGATCGGCGTACTGCTCGTTGTTTTCGGATGGATTACACTGCAGGAAACCAAAACAGAAGTCCTTTCCAAAATCGACTTCTTGGGGATTTCTTTGCTGTCATTCTCGATACTCAGTGTCATGTTTGCGGTTAATAATATGGGGGAAGGAAATTTGCTCGACAGTCTGCTCGGCTGGAGTACGCTCGGTCTGTTATTGCTCGGTGTCGTGATATTCGCAGTGCTGATTTTTGTAGAGAAACGACATGAGAAATCGCAGACGACGGATCCGATCTTACCATATCATCTTTTGCGGAAGCCCACGTATGCGGTGACGATGGTCATGGGTCTGCTGTCAGGTATTTTCATTGGCTCCATCATCTTTATCCCGTCGTATGTCGAACAGATTCTGGGGATTTCTGCGGCGAAGTCCGGATATTGGATGACGCCTCTTGCCATTGCTTCAGGAATCGGGGCGGCTGGCGGAGGATTCTTCGTTGATAAGCAGGGGCCGGTTAAAACGCTGATTTATTCGGGGATCATTTCGATCATCGGCTTCGGCGGGCTGGGGATGTTCGTAGATTCCAAAACGACTTTCATCATATTTTCTGTCATTGCGGGAATTGGTTTCGGTTTTGTACTCGGTGCGCCGTTAACCGTCTTAACTTCCAATGCGGCGGGTGAGCAGAAAGGTTCTGCTATCGGAACTTTATCGGTCGCGCGGCAGGTCGGCTTGACTATTTCACCGACTATATTCGCAGCTTTCATTCAGCAGGGTTTTGGCAAGCTCAGCATGTTGATCCCGCAAAAGATACAGGAGCATGGAATTGATCCGAGTCAGATGCCAGGGGGTGCGATGGAGCAAATTAGCGGAAGCGGCTATGCAAATATCCAGGAGTCGATTGCGAAAATTCCAGATCCCGAAGTGCAAAGCGCTTTGCATGAAGCATTCCAAAGTGCTGTTCGTTCGGCATATGAGCCAATCTATCTTACCACAGCAGGCGCAGCTGTTCTGCTGATCATTCTTGTCAGCGTCTTCAGTAAAAAGTTTGCGGAAGATGCCAGAGAAGATAAAGATGCAGGTCAGACAGCTGACAATAAAGAGTAGAAGGAGCGGCCCGGATATGAAGTTTATTTCCGGGCCGCTTGTTGATTTGGTTTCATTTAGTCAGAGGAAATCTTCTTCGATTCCCATTTAATAATAAGAATATATGAAATTCAAACTTACCCCTTTAAATTTCAAATGAAAGAGCGTATGCTATTCCAATAGTAAAGACTATGAGGAAGAAATGGAGGAGGATGTTGGTGGTTTTTGGAGAAAACATCAAAGTCCGTAAACGCATCTTACAGTTGATTGAAGGCCTGACAGATGAGGAATTTAACGGAACACCATCATGCGGCGGCTGGTCTCCTAAGCAGATTGTAGAGCACTTAGCGCTAATGGAATGCCGGATTGCCACAAACATCGCCAAAGAATTGAAAAACCCCGACAGTCCGCGGGTTTTCAAAAAGCCGATCAGTGTGTCGGCGAGTCCTCTGCTCAAAGCATATTTTCTGGAATTTACCATGCCGACCGATACGTATCTGTCGATTTCAGAAACGAAAGAACGTCTGCACCAGTCCAGAAACTATCTATTGGATATTTACGAATCTGCCACGGTAGAAGAACTGCGGGCAAAATCGTTTAAACACCCGGTGTTCGGCAATGTGCCGCTGATCCAATGGTTCCGTTTTGTCGGATTTCACGAAAAACGTCATCTAAAGCAGCTGAAAAGAGCCGTAGAGTTAATCAAAACCGACTCAGGCACGGTTTATCAGTCATCTAAATAATATAGAAAAGGACTCGGCCGCTACATGACGGCCGAAGTCCTTTTTATGTTGTGTAAATAAATTGCAGCAGTTGAAAAGAGTATGTATTTTACTGTACCTCCCCGACGCGCCGTCCGCTGCACCTTAGATTCTTGTGATCGATGCATTTCCAAACTCGAGATGCGGAGCAAGACATGCTAATTCATACTCTGCAAAAAAATCAGTACATTGTACTTTCTCCAACACCAGCGTAGGCGCAACTGCTGGCACGTCCTTCGCCAGTAGGCTCATAGCGTAAGGCAATCCCCCAGCGCCGAAGCGGGTTTAAACTACAAACTCACACTTCAATTAGAACCCCTACAAAGTCGAGAAACGAATCCAGCATATTGCCAACATGCACATGACATGTTGTCCAGCACATGTTTTTGTGAAGAGCCTAAAAATAAGTAATGGATCTATTTTATAATTCCAATTCACTGCTGCAGGGGACATACTTCCTTTTCTTCATCATTTTCAACTTTTCAAGTTTTCAGCTATACTAAGGACAGCAGTTAGAAGATAGGATGTGCGATAAATGAGTCATTTGGCAATTGAGAAATTAACGAAGACAGTGGGCGATAAAACACTGTTCAAAGATATAGAGTTTACGATTACAAGCGGAGAAAAGACAGGTTTAATTGGAATTAACGGTACGGGCAAATCTACGTTGCTGTCGATTATTTCAGGAAAGGAAGAAGCCGATTTCATTTCAGTTGATCATCCGAATAAATTCAGAATTGCGTTTCTGCCTCAGGAGCCTGAAGTAAACCCGGAATTAACCGTGATGGAGACAGTCTTCGAGAGTGATGCGCCGATCATCCGGCTGAATCTGGAGTATGAACATGCGTTGCAGGAACTTTCGTCCAATTCTGCAGATCCGGACTATCAGGAGCGTTTTACACGTCTGCAGAATGAAATGGATTCGACAGGGGGATGGGATCTGAATGCGCAGGCCCGGACGATCCTGATGAAACTTGGAATTGATATGTTTGATAAAAAAATGGGGGAGCTGTCGGGCGGTCAGAAAAAGCGGGTGGCACTGGCAAAAGTACTTATTGAACCGGCCGACCTGTTATTGCTAGACGAGCCGACGAACCATTTAGACGTCGAATCTATTCAATGGCTGCAGGATTTCCTGCAAAACGTAACAGGCGCCGTTCTGTTCATTACACATGACCGGTATTTTTTAGATCAAGTGGCGACGCATATTTATGAATTGGCGAATCAGACACTGTATTCGCATACCGGGAACTATGGCGATTATCTGGAATCCAAGGCACTGCGCGAAGAAATGGCTGCGGCTTCTGAGCAGAAAGACCGCAATCGCTACCGCAATGAATTAAAATGGATACGTCGCGGTGCAAAAGCACGCTCTACGAAACAAAAGGCGCGAATCGGCCGTTTTGAAGATCTGGAAGAAAAGGTCAAGCAGACAGACGGTTCGTTGGATCTGGAAATGGACCTGCAGACATCGCGTCTCGGCAAGAAAGTGCTGGAGGTCAATGGCATTACGAAAAGTTTTGGCGATCAGGTCATTTTGCACCCGTTTTCTGCTATCTTGCAGGCGAAGGACCGGATTGCGATTGTTGGACCGAACGGCGTAGGGAAGACAACGCTTCTGCAAATGCTTGACGGCTCGATGACTCCGGATTCAGGAGAAATTGATCGGGGAGCAACAGTGAAAATCGCACACTTTCATCAGCATTTACCTGCCATGCCTGAAAATCAGCGCATTATCGAATACATCAGGGAGACGTCAAATGATGTGGAAGACGGCTCGGGTGCCCGGCTTTCTGCAACGCAAATGCTGGAACGGTTTTTATTCCCGGCATCTGCACACGGGACGCCGATCGGCAAACTGTCGGGCGGCGAGCGAAAACGTCTTTATCTGTTGAAGTTATTGATGGAGCAGCCGAATGTACTGCTGCTTGATGAGCCGACGAATGATCTGGACCTCGAGACTCTTTCTGTATTGGAATCTTTTATTGATACATTCACCGGAGTGGTCGTGACGATTTCTCACGACCGTTTCTTCCTCGACCGCATATCGCGCAAATTGTGGGTGCTGGACGGATCGGGTGATGTAAACGTCTGGCTCGGATTATATTCCGACTTTTTGGAAGAAGTGCCGGCGAAAGAAGGGAAAGCAGCACCGAAAGCGGAAACCGAGCCGCAAGAACAGCCGAAGCAGAAGAAAAAAATGACGTATGCTGAGAAAAAACAATGGGAAACCATTGAGCAGGACATAGAAGTACTGGAACAGAAAATTACAGAGACGGAAGCCGAAATGGCGGGAACGGGCTCTGATTACGACCAGCTGCGGCTGCTTGACGGAAAGCTGTCAGAGCTGAATGAGCAGTACGAAGAGCTGATCGAGCGCTGGTCTTATTTACAGGAATTAGCCGACTAATCAAATGGAGGAGATTTTCTTGAAAATAAAAACGATAGAACCGACACCGAGTCCGAACTCGATGAAAATTGTAATGGACACGCCGCTGCCTGAAGGGACAAGTCATAATTATAAAAAGAAGGATGAAGCACAGGCGCCTGAGCCGATTCGTTCATTGCTTGGTATTCAAGGGGTAAAAGGGATTTATCACGTGCTGGATTTCATGGCGGTCGAACGAATCGGCAATGTACCGTGGGAAACAATTCTGGCGGAAGTGCGTGCGATACTAAATGAAGAAGGCGACACAGCAGAGCAGTCGGAGGAAGTGGAAATCGATGAGCATTACGGCGAAGTATATGTTCATGTCCAGACCTATAAAGAGATTCCGCTGCAGGTGAAAGTCTTCAATAGTGATGAAGAAGCCCGCTTCGGTTTAAGTGAGCGTTTCATCAACGCAATGGAAACCGTGCATCACTCCGAAGTGGATAATTATATTTTATTGCGCAAATGGGCTGATTACGGAATTCGTTACGGCGAATTGCAGGAAGTCGGAGAGCAGGTTGTTCTTGAACTGGATGCGGCCTATCCCGATTCGCGTCTGCGGGATTTAGTGGCGAAAGCTGAACAGACAGACAATGAAACGAAAGTAC
Organism: Sporosarcina sp. NCCP-2331; assembly: GCF_023707945.1. Lineage (NCBI taxonomy): Bacteria > Bacillati > Bacillota > Bacilli > Caryophanales > Caryophanaceae > Sporosarcina > Sporosarcina sp. NCCP-2331. Next base: position 39,447 of record NZ_BRCD01000017.1, on the reverse strand, counting down.
GCGGCCAGAAAGTGACGCTTGCAGAGTTTACGGTGCCTGAATGGGAGAAGCGTTTTCAGCTGCTTGATCAAATGCCGGATCCTGATGCATCAGACTATCCCGTCCTGACAATTGCTCTGGAAGATGAGAAAATGTCAATTCGAAGACTGGCTACTGTTTATTTAGGGATGATTGAAGATGAGTCGGTCATTCCATTTATCGAGAAAGCATTAGAGGATAAGAGCTGGGCAGTCCGCCGCACAGCAGCAGACTGCATGAGTGACCTCGGCTATGTCGGATTTGAACCAGCTGCCATCCGTTTGTTGCAGGATAAAAACAAGCTGGTCCGCTGGCGCGCTGCGATGTTCCTTTATGAAACGGGGACGGAATATGCACTGCCGGCTCTGCACGAAGCGGAGAATGACCCCGAATTCGAAGTGAAGCTGCAGGTCCGCATGGCGATTGCCCGTATTGAAGAAGGTGAAGAAGCTAAAGGTTCGATCTGGCGTCAAATGACGGAGAGGGCTTAATAATAGGTAATCGGAAAGCTGTTCGTGAAATCATCTGATGTGATTTCATGGACGGCTTTTTTTGCCGGATGAAATTTTTGCTGGATGATCATACGGAGGCCCCGGGTGATCATGGAACTCTGTGATCTGCTCATATCGGACCGTCTGCCGCTCAATCGGGCCTGTCAGGTGATCATTGCTGCCGACATTATGCTCATACAGCCACTTCAGATGATCATAGGCAGTGCATGGACTGCTGAATTCCAGCTGCCGGCGTCCGGCTAACGCACCAAAAACTGCCTTCAGACCGCGCCAAACTGCGAATGAAGCGAACCAATAAGATCCGCGAACGCGCCAAACTAAAGCCCAGCCGCACCAAAACATGCGTTGAACAAGCCAACCCAGCCTCTCACCGCACCTTGCCATCAGTTTGAAACCTACGTGAAAAAACATTTCGAAATTAAACACTTTCTTTTAAACAGGTCTAAAGGTATACTGGGATATTAAGTCTATTATACCTTAGGAGGTCCTATCAACTTGAAAAAGTCCAGAAGTATTGCGATGCGTTTATCCGGTTTAATTATCGCTTTATTTTTACTATTGTTTCTTGTTTATTCCATTGTCACGAGTGTCATGTTACATAAGCAAAGTATTGCCGACGCAGAAGAGTTCGCTCTTGAAAGCGCGAATAAAAATTCATTGCAGCTCAGTACTAAACTAAACGAAACGAATGAAATGCTTATGACTACCCGCCACGTATTGGAAACGATGCAGGCTGAGGGGAAATTGGATTCGGTGGAAATCATCCGGATCATTAAAAATAATCTCTCTCACAATGAAGAGGCGACCGGGATGGCGGCTGTCATAAACCAGTCCTCTTTTGCGGAAGATGCAAAATTCCCTCAAGGCATGCTGGATAAAGATAAGCAATTTATCCCCTATGTTTTCAAAGACGAGGGAACGGTCGGGGTTGAGCCGTTAAGCGGAATGGATGACCCGAGTGCCAACTCCTGGTACACAATTCCGAAATCAGAGGCCCGTTCTGTTCTAACTGAGCCTTATGACTATGAAACGAATGGCCAGACGATTTTAATGACGACAATTTCTGTGCCTCTGCTGGATTCGTCCGGTGCCTATTTCGGACTATTGACGACAGACTTGTCTATTGATTTCCTGACAGATCTAGTGAATGACATCAGTCCAGAAGGCGGCTATGCATCGATTATTACCGATGCTGGTTTCATTACTGCCAATAGCCTGAAGCCTGAGCTTAATGAAACGAATATGGCAGATGCGATTGATTGGCAGGATGTCAAAGAGACGTTGAATAAAGGGCAGCTTTCGAACTTGTATGTTGATTCGAAAGGGCTGGGTGAACAAGCGTTTAATGCGTTTGCTCCTATTAATCTGAAAAGTATTGATGAGAAGTGGACAGTGCAGACTGTTACACCGAAGTCTAAGATTCTCGAAACTTTCAATTCAATTCTATGGATTACCATTATATCAGCTGTTGTCATTGTACTTCTCATGGCAGTTGCATCGACAATCTTCATCTACCGTCAACTGAGACCGCTGCAGTCACTGCGGCATTCAATGGAAACGGCGGCTTCCGGAGATTTAACGATGCTGGTTGATGAAAATTCTATCCGCCGTGATGAAATCGGTGTGGTTTCATTGGCGTATAACGACATGCTCCAGCGTACAAATGCTGCGCTGCATACAGTCCGGGAATCATCCACACTGCTCAGCGATTCATCTTCTCAAGTCACGCATGCGTTTGAAGAGCTGGTGGCGGCGAATCAGGAAGTGTCTGTCGCAACAGATGAAATCGCGCAGGGAGCATCAAAACAGTCTGAAGATACAGAGGAGACGAGTCAGCGTATTTCCGATTTGGCTGACCGTATGGATCATCTGAACAGGATGTTTATCACAATGAATAATTTATCTGCGGAGTCTGCAAGTTCCGCAAAAGACGGAATGGACGAAGTAGAGAAACTACGGAATCATAATACATCTGCCAATGAGATGAACCGCAGAGTGCAGATGCAGATCGAAACGTTGTCAAATAAAATTTCATCCATCAACCAGGTCATCGAAACGTTGCATGGAATTACAGCGAGCACGAATTTATTGGCGCTGAATGCAAGCATTGAAGCTGCAAGAGCCGGGGAAAGCGGAAAAGGATTTGCCGTTGTGGCAGATGAAGTCCGCAAGTTGGCAGAGCAGTCACGTGTTGAAACAGAAGTTATTCAGGGAACGGTACAAGAAATTTTATTGGAATCTGAACAGACAGTTGAAGTAATTGACCAGAACATGAAGCAGATGGAAGGCCAGAATCAATCGGTATCCGACACGGAAGAATCATTCGTGCGAAATGCAAAAATTACCGATCAGATCCGCGAGTCGATTGCACAGCTGTCGGAAGAGCTGGCAGAAATGATGGAGCACAAGGACCAGGCGATTCTGTCGATCCAGAATGTCTCCGCCATTTCGGAACAGACAGCCGCATCTTCAGAGGAAGTAAGCGCCTCTTCGGCTGCACAGCAAAATGAATTGGTGCAGGTGGCTGATTCAACGAACCAAATGAATAAGATTGCTGAAGAACTCCAAGATGTCGTAGGACGTTTCAAGCTATCATGAACGGGCAGGGACGGGTGTATAACCGTCCCTGTTTTTATATGAAATAAATGGTAGCCTCTGAATTTGATATATGATACGATTAAGCACTTAATAGTCAATTGTGCACAGAGATGTATATTGATACAGGAGAGAGAAAAGACATGTTCAGTTTTCGGAAGAATGATATGAATAAGACGGAAGTATCAAACGATTTACTTGGTGTTGAAAAAATGAAAGGCAGCATTCAGCTGGAACGTCATCCGTCTGTAAAAAAGCAATTGGCGATGATTCATCTGACGGAAGAAGATCTGGGATATCTCATGCAAATTCAACATTCTATCAAATCGACAATTCCCGTCATGGTGGATGCGTTTTATAAAGCTATGGAAGCGGAGCCTGATTTAGGACGTATTATAAATGAACACAGCAGTATGGAACGGTTAAAAGTATCGCTGACTAAGCATCTGCAGTCCATGTTCGATGGGGTAATAGATGATCGATATTTGGAACAGCGAAAAACAATTGCGAAGATCCATGTCTATATAGGATTGGAATCGAAATGGTATCTGGCTGCATTTGAAACGATACAGGATGAATTTTTACAATTCATTGAGCAGTCAAGTATAGAAAAGGATTTGCAGTTCAGGATGCTGCGGGCCTTTCTCCGTGTGCTGAATCTGGAACAGCAATTGGTATTGGAAGCCTATGAAGATGTAAGCGAAGGCAAGCGGCTGGAAGTAGAACAGGCAAAAGTAGCCGTCAGGGAAAAGATCGGCTCTACGGCACAAGAGCTTGCGGCGATCAGTGAACAGACGAGTGCTTCCACAGAAGAACTTTCGGCTAAGTCATCCGTTCTGGAACAAATGACGGCTGATAATCTATCTTTCATTACCGAGACAGAACGCAATTCATTCCACAATAAAGAGTTAGTGGTCCGTCAGGCGAAACAGTTTGCGGAGATGGTCAATCATATGAAAGAACTAATGAAGCGCATGGATGAATTGTATTCTTCTTCTGATCAAATACGTGAAGTCGTGACATTGATCACATCGATTGCGGATCAGACGAATTTACTGTCGCTGAACGCGGCAATTGAAGCAGCGAGAGCCGGACAGCACGGGAAGGGATTTGCTGTAGTGGCAACAGAAGTCCGTAATTTGTCAGTCGAAACAAAAAAAGCGATCAGCCATGTCAGCAGCATGACGGAAAAAACGAATGCGACGATACGCGATATGGCAAACTTCGTAAAGCTGATGGAACAGCTGATTCAGGCAAGCGCGAACGGAAATGAGCAAGTAACGAGTTCCTATAATGAAATTGTCCAGGCTGTTTCCGGTATGAAAGAACAAAGCGAACATTCGAAGACTTCGATTGAAAATACGGTGAAGATCTTGCAGGAAATTAACCAGGCGGTAGAATCCATCGCTCATTCATCAGACGGTTTAATGCAGCTTTCTGAGGATTTGTAGAATTGCCGACCTAATTAGTTTGGAGAGAAGCTGTTCAGGGCCTCGTCTATAATGACGCGCTGGACAGCTTTTTACCGCATTCTGTTAGTCAACCTATCTGCGATTTGTTACACTGAACAAATAACTAAATCCGTGAATGAAGGGCAGGTGTGGGAATGCAGGAAATAGCATTAATCAGCGTGGTTTCGATATTGGCGCTTGGAATATTTTCGCAATGGCTTGCGTGGAAGGTTCAGTGGCCTTCTATTTTTATCATGTCCATTGCAGGTCTATTGATCGGTCCGCTGCTTGGCCTTGTCAATCCCGAAGCAGCACTGGGCGAGCTGTACAGTCCGCTGATTTCACTCGCCGTAGCTATTATTTTATTTGAAGGCAGTTCGAACCTGGATGTCCGCGAAATTAAAGATATTTCAAAATCGGTCTTCCGGGTGGTAACACTGGGTGCATTCCTAGCGTGGATTTTTGGCTCGCTCACGGCGCATTTCATCGCAGGTCTGACATGGGAAGTGTCATTCATTATCGGAGGTCTCTTCGTTGTTACAGGGCCGACCGTCATTATCCCGCTGCTGCGGAATGCGAAATTAAAACCCCGGACTGCTGCCGTGCTGAAGTGGGAAGGCATCATTGTGGATCCGGCGGGCCCGCTGCTCGCGCTGTTTGCCTATGAAGTCATCAAAGTTTTGACGAATGAGCATTTATCCATGAATTACTTGCTGAACTTCTTCGGCGGCGCGGCACTTGCTGTCCTGCTCGGTGCGGCAATGGGAATGATGATCAGTATCATGGCCAATAAAGGCCAATTTCCCGAGTATCTCAAATCACCTGTAATTTTGGCATTTGTGCTGCTGTGCTTTACGATGGCAGAGGTCATTATGCACGAGACGGGGATGCTTGCTGTGACAGTTATGGGACTTGTTCTTGGACGCACCAAGCGTTATGTTTCATCAATTGGAAATGTCGGTCACTTTGTCGAAAACGTGTCAGTTATGCTGACTTCAACAGTCTTTATCTTATTGACGGCTTCACTCGCGAGAGAGACGATTGCACAGATTTTCACCTTGCCGATTATTGGTTTCGTACTCGTCATGCTGTTTGCTGTCAGACCTTTATCCATCTGGCTGTCCACGATAGGAACTGAACTGGTGTGGCGGGAGAAATTGCTGATCGGATGGATCGCTCCGCGCGGAATCGTCGCTTTGACCGTTGCCGGTTACTTTGCGGCGACACTTGCGGAAGACGGCTATGAAGAGGCTTCGCTGCTTACTGCGCTGACTTTTGCGCTCGTGTTCATCACCGTCTGTGCACATGGTTTCACGCTCGGTCCGCTTGCGAAGAAATTACATTTAGCGAGCAATGAACCACCGGGTGTGCTGATAGTAGGGGCCAGCAGTTTTTCCATCGCTCTGGCCAGGCAGTTACAGGAAATGAAAATTCCCGTGCTGATTGTCGATCCTTCAAAAGGCCGTCTGCGTCCCGCGTTGGAACAGGGTATCGATACATTTGAAGGACAGATTTTGTCTGAACGCTCCCGTTTCTCAATTGATCTGGCGCCGTATGATACGATTCTGTCGATGACAGGAGATGCTTCCTACAATGCGCTGATCACACAGTCGTTTGCTCCAGAGTTCGGTTACAACAATACCTTCTCGTTGACAGCGGCGCCGAGTCATCAGATGGGTAAATCGGAACTCCCGGTTTCTCTGAAGGCGCACTTGCTGTTTCAGGGGGATGCGACTTTCCCGGAATTAAACCGTAAAATTAACACCGATTATGAAATCGGACGGTTCAGCTGGGAAGGTGCGGATACGGATCTGGTGTTTAAAGAGATTCTGCCGGAAACCGCAACCCCTTTATTCGTTAAGAAAAAGAATGAAACGCTTGTCTTTGCCACACTGCAAAAGAAAATATCATTGGATCCTGGCGATGAGCTGGTTATTCTGAAGTTAAAGCCGGACGTTCCTGCGAATATATGATCAAATAACACCGCCTCACAGCTTGCTGGCGGTGTTTTTTTGCGTTAAATCTGTCAGCTCGTCACTGTTCTTCAGCAATTCAATGAAAACTTGCAGTGCTTTTGTCTGAAACGGGGAATTGGTGACGATGGAAAAATGTCGTTTGAAAGGGGTGCCTTTGACTGGCAGAGTCTGCAGTTCCCGGTGCTGCAGTTCTTTTTGGATCGCCCACTGCGACAGCAGACTGATGCCGAGTCCTGCTTCGACGGACTCTTTAATTGGCTGCGTACTGCTGAACTGCATGATGCGCGAAGGCCTGAATCCTGACTGGGCAAAGAACTTTTCCGCCGCTTCCCGTGTGCCGGAGCCTTCTTCCCGCAGAAGCCACAGTTCATTTGCCAGTTCGTCAATGGAAATTCGTTTGTCCTGACTGACGAGCGGATGATTTGGGGGCACGACAACATACATCAGGTCTTCTGCAAAGCTTTCATTTTGCAATGGAACGGCTTCTTTAAAATGACCTTCGATTAATCCGACATCCAGCTGATGGTTAATGACCAGTTCTGCAATTTCAGCGGTATTGCCGATTGTTACTTTGGGCTCAATTGAAGGATAGTCTGCAGCCAGTTTGGACAGGATATGAGGTAGAACGTATTCACCGAAAGTATAGCTCGCACCGATCGCCAATGGACCGCTGGCTTTATTCACCAAGTCATCGACCAGATTCTGCATTTTCGAATAAAGGCCGGTAATTTCTTTTGCGTGATGGTAGACGATTTCGCCCGCCTGATTCAGACGTACATATTTATTGGTGCGTTCAAGCAGTCTGACCCCGATGGATTCCTCGAATGAACGGATGTACTGGCTGACTGCAGGCTGTGTCATGTGCAGTTCTTCGGCAGCCCTCGAGAAATTTTTGCGTTCGGCTACTGCAATAAACACTTGTAATTGCTGGTCGATAAAAATTCACTCCCTTCATGTATATTGATTTACTTATCATCCCTATTATATATAGTTATTTTTCTTATAGCGAGGATTTTCGTATACTAAAAGCAGGAGGTGTTGTCATCATGACTTCTACAAACGTGACTCCACAACAGCAAACACCAAGGCAGCCGTCTAAAATTGTTGCTTTTATAGGCGGAATCGCTTTTACATTTTTTATTGCACTTTTAGGGTTTTTATTAGCAAAGGTCCCTGGTTTTGACCATATCGGACAACTGGCATGCGCGATTATTATTGCTGTGGCGTACCGGCAGTTTTTCGGCTATCCGGAAGTGATTCGTTCAGGGATCGCGTTTTCATCCAAACGACTGCTCCGCGCGGCCATCATTTTATACGGTTTAAAATTGAACATTGATACGGTATTAAGCGATGGACTGGGTTTATTGGCAAGAGACGTCGGCGTCATTATTTTCGCGATTTTCATGACGATCTGGCTGGCGAAAGTTTTCAAGGCGGATAAAAACATTTCCCTGCTGCTCGGCGTCGGGACAGGCATTTGCGGTGCCGCTGCAATCGCTGCAGTTGCGCCGATTGTCAAAGCAAAAGACGAAGACACAGCGATCGGTGTCGGCATCATCGCCCTGATGGGAACCATTTTTGCGATCGGCTATACGATTTTACGTCCGATCCTGTCGCTTGATTCGATTCAGTATGGCATGTGGGCGGGCATCAGTCTCCATGAAGTCGCGCATGTCGCGCTGGCAGGTGCTCCGGCTGGAGAAGACGGGCTGGCAATCGCCCTGCTTGCAAAACTAGGTCGTGTATTTCTGTTAGTGCCGGTATGTTTCATCTTTATTTATCTGATGAAACGTAAGAATAAGGGGACGGATGAATCAGAGGCGAAGATTGAATTTCCGTGGTTCTTGGTCGGTTTTATTATTCTCAGTGTTCTTGGCAGTTATGTCTTTGGTCATTCCATACCGGTTTCAGACGGCGTGATGGAAGGTGTCTTCACGTTAACAACCTGGCTACTGACTGCAGCGATGGTAGGTTTAGGCCTGAACGTCAGCCTGCGCGATTTGCGTGACCGCGCGATGCGTCCGCTGGCTGCGATGACCGTCACTTCTATTCTGCTGTCTGTGATTGTGTATTTTATTGTGTAAAGAGAAAAATTAAGAGCAGGTGAGTGGAGAGAGACCGTTCCCCTGCGTTCCAGGCGGACGCTTCGGGAGCGCCCTCGGTGAGCCAAGCGAACAGCGAAGGGTTCGCTTGGCCGTATTTCTGTAGTCTTTGCAGAAATTAAGGCACCTATCGGCGTACTTAGGTTGCCTGCAACGAAGGTACACTGGCTTGTGTTTCAGAACTTTTTATGTGGGTGACCGCATGAGCATACTATTTGAAATTATTATAATATGTATGATATTCATACAATACTTATCATTCAAAAAGGACTCTGATACTTGGGATCAATACGCTTGCAAAGTCGAGTAATGAAAACCATACCAACTAAATGCGAACTCTGCAAAAAAGCAGCATGTCATACATTCTCCACACCAACGTAAAGCAATCCCCCAGCGCAGTAGCGAGTTTAAACAACAACCACAAACTCCGTTCAAACCACACGCAAAGACGAGCGACGAAAACACACCAAGTAAACTTGCACTCTGCAAAATAGCAGTATGACATACTTCTTTAAGCCAGCGAAGGCGCAACTGCGGGGTTAGCCGTTGCGGGGAGACAACTGGCGTGGTCTTTGCCAGCTGGCTCACAGCGTAAGGCAATCCCCCAGCGCCGAAGCGGATTTAAACTGCAAACACAAACTCCGTTCAAACCACACGTAAAGTCGAGCGACGAAAACACACCAAGTAAACTTGCACTCTGCAAAATAGCAGTATGACATACTTCCACTAATACCAGCGAAGGCGCAACTGCGGGGTAGGCCGTGGCTGCTGGCATGCTCTTCGCCAGTAGGCTCATAGCGTAAGGCAATCCCCCAGCGCCGAAGCGGATTTAAACTGCAAAAACAAACTCCATTCAAATCACGAGCAAAGCCGTTCTATAGAATACTACTAAAACCCGGATTTTTAAGTTGACTTTATTTAGTCCACCCCCTAAACTAATACTATTGGTTTAGGGGGTGGACTATTTTGAAAGAGCAGCTGCAAGAGGCAGTGGATTTATTTGAGGAAGTGATCATTTACGGCACAGAACATGTGGTCAAGAACCTCAATGTACCGATATGGAAAGAATATTCACCGGAACAAATACAAGTTCTGAAAATTCTCTCAGCTTATGGCAATCTATCAAGCGGCAAGCTGGCGGAAATACAGGGCGTGCATAAAAGTGCCATTTCCACACGGCTGAAAAAACTGGCGGACAAAGAGCTGGTGCAATCGGAAAAAGATCCGAACGACCAGCGCAGCAACCGGATTTCATTGACGGCAAAGGGGCGTGAAGTTCTTACAACCTCTAACGAAGCCATCTATGAAAATATTGAAAGCATATTCAAAGACCGTATTGATGAGCAGGAGCTGGAACAATTCATCGAGACATTCCGCAAGCTCAAAACGATTTTATTAATGAAGGAGATGTAACGTTTGAAAACCGTCTTGAAATTAAAGTGGCCGATCGCAATCGGTTTGATCGTATTAACAGCTGTGCTATTTTTGCTCGCGCCTGATCTGGCGAAGCAGGCCGAGGATGCAGGCTCGTTCCAGCTGCTGGACTCAGCGGATTCCCAAAAAGCAGCAAAAATGCTGGAAGAAGCAGGGGAAGCTGAAGAAACCATATCTCTCGTCTATCCGCTGGAAAAAGCGGCGGACGAGGCAAAGCAGAAAGAAATTTCCGCAACGGCAAAAGAAATAAAAGAGCTCAGCGGAATTGTCACGGATGTTCTCGATCCGTTTGAGAGTGAAGAAATGCAAAACCAGCTGGTCTCTGAGGATAAAAAAACAGTGCTGCTGCCGATTACAGTTGACGGCACGCAGGATGAGATTATAGCACTGGCAAAACAAATTAAAAAAGAAGTGCTGCCTCAGGATGAAACCATTTACATGACTGGTGAAGCAATCATCAATGATGACGTCAATGAAAGTGCGCAAGAAGGACTGAAAAAGACCGAAGTCATTACAGTCGTATTGATTTTTGCTTTATTGCTGATTGTCTTCCGTTCGATTGTCACACCTTTCGTTCCGTTGCTCGCAGTCGGAATCACGTATTTGCTCAGTCAGTCACTTGTGGCATTTTTCATTGACTGGTTCGGATTCCCGGTGTCGAATTACACCCAGATTTTTCTTGTGGCGATATTATTCGGATTAGGAACGGATTACTGTATTTTGCTGTTAAGCCGTTATAAAGAAGAATTGCTTGCAGGGCATGAAGTGGAAGAAGCGATCATTAACACATACAAAACTGCCGGACGCACGCTGTTCATCAGTGCGCTTGCCGTCTTTATCGGTTTTGCCGCAATCGGATTTGCGGATTTCCCGATCTTTAAATCTGCGGTAGCAGTTGCTGTGGGGATTGCGGTCCTGATGCTGATTCTCTACACCATCGTTCCGCTGTTGATGGCGCTGCTGAAAGATAAATTGTTCTGGCCGTCTAAAGGAGCCGCATCGCATAAAGACAGCAAGCTGTGGATTTCATTCAGTAAAGTTTCGGTCATGCGTCCGCTCGTTTCGATGCTGATCGTTGCGGTGATTACGATTCCGCTGTTATTGACATATGACAATGATCTGTCGTTCAATACGGTGGATGAAATCGACAGCAGCAAGGAATCGGTGAAAGGATTGAACCTCATTTCCGATGCATTCGGTGAAGGGGATTCATTGCCGGTTCAAGTATTGCTGAAGAAAGATTCACCAATCGTCAAAGAAGGCGATGTTACGTATCTGGAAGCCATCGCACGTGACCTGGAAAAAGTGGAAGGCGTCAAAAGTGTCCGCACAGTCACACGTCCGACCGGCGAATTGCTTGAAGATCTCTATGTGGATCATCAAATCGCACTAATGGCAGACGGTCTTGATGAAGCGACTGACGGACTGGGTGAAATCGGCAAAGGTCTGGGCAGTGTGGAAAATGGTTTGAATCAAATCACCGGACAGCTGCCAGCCGGCTCTGCGGGCGGGGACGGACTGCGCCAGGCGTCAAACGGCATTAAGCAGATTAACGGCCAGCTTGCGCAAATTGCAGGAGGACTGCAGCAAGGCATGCCGGCAGCACAGGCAGCCGGTGGACTGAACGCACTCAGCGCCGAACTCGGCAAAGTGGGCAATGGCATTGCAGGCGCTGCTTCGCAGATCGACCAGAGCGGTTCGCAGCTCGGAGCGCTCAGCGGCGGTCTGAAGGAACTGGCGGGCGGCGTCAAAGCAGCCAATGAAGGATTGACTGAAGTCGGCGACGGCTTAAACGAATTATCTGCGATGCTGAATGATATGGGCGATACGAAAAGTGTCCGCGACACAGGATTATTTATTCCTGCAGGCACGCTTGAAAATGAAGAGTTCAAGCCGGTGATCGACCGCTATACATTCGACGGTGAAAAAGGTATTTTGATGGAAGTTATCTTGAAGGAAAATCCGTATTCCCGTGAAGCAATTTCCACGGTGCATGATATTAAAGAACAAGTTAAACGTTCTGTCATAGACACGCCGTTTGAGGATGCGGAACTTGCATTCAGCGGGATCTCCAGCATGAACTCCGACTTGAATGATATTTCATCTGCGGATTTTACACGCACAGTTACGATTATGCTGGTCGGTTTGTTCATTGTGCTGTTTGTTTTATTCCGTTCAGCGATCATGCCGCTGTATATGATCGGATCACTGCTGCTGACATATTATACAGCTGTTTCGATCACCGAGCTGATTTTCGTCAATGGCCTCGGCTATGACGGCATCAGCTGGGCCGTTCCGTTCTTCGGATTCATCATGCTCATCGCGCTCGGCGTCGATTATTCGATCTTCCTGCTCGACCGATTCCGTGAAGAGAGCATCGGCGGCTTGAAAGTCAAAGAGGCTTTGATTCATTCGATGGCGAAAATGGGTACGGTCATTATTACAGCTGCTGTAATTCTGGCGGGTACATTCGGGGCAATGATGCCTTCAGGCGTACTTAGTCTGGTTCAGATTGCAACCATTGTTATTTCTGGATTATTGCTGTACGGGCTGATTATTCTGCCGTTGCTAATCCCTGCCATAACGGTTTCATTCGGCCGGGGTGTCTGGTGGCCGTTTAGAGGGTAATAAAATAAAGAATAAATCAGGCCGTCCGGAAAAATACCGGGCGGCCTGTTTGTTATGCTCTTTTCTTCGCGGGAGTTCGTTTCCGGGGAGCCGGTTTTTTCTGTGTTCTATCCAGTGAAGCCTGTAAAGCCGACATCAAATCTGTGACGTTTGAAGGCGCCGCCGGTTTTTCGCTAGCAGAAACGGTGTCTTTCCCCGACTTCTTTGCTTCAATGAGTTCCATTAAGGCTGTCCGGTAATCATCTGTATATTTAGCAGGTTCAAATGTCGTTGTCAGCTGGTCCACCAGCAATAAAGCCGTATCCAGTTCTTTTTTTACGACTAGATCCTCACCGGGAATATTAGGTATATCCCCGATACTCCGGACCTCATCGGGAAAATGAATCGTTTCCATCAGCAGTGAATCCTGATAGACACGTACGACTGCCAATTGTTCTTTGGATCGGATGATAATTTTAGCGACGCCGATCTTCCCGGATTCTTTCAATGCTTTTCTAAGCAGGGCATAGGCTTTTCCTCCATTAGCATCGGGTGCCATGAAATAGCTCTTTTCGAAATAAATGGGATCGATTTCTTCCAGCTTGACGAAGTCTACGATTTCCACCGCTTTATCTTCATTTTCCTTCTTTAGTTTTTCAAGCTCTTCTTCATCCAAGACAACAAATTTATTCTTTGAGTACTCATACGCCTTGACCAATTCCTCCCCTTTAACTTCTTTTCCACAGATGGGGCATACTTTTTTATAGTTTATGGGAGAGTGGCATTCTTTATGCAGCTGGCGCAGTTTGATGTCGTTATTTTCGGTGGCGGCATGCAATTTAATCGGGATATTGACCAAACCGAAGCTGATGCTGCCTTTCCAAATGGTGTGCATGACGATAACCTCCTTCAAATGAAATCTTTCCGGGTAGTATGCGAAATTCAGTTCATCCTATACATGAATGGAGTGAGTGGATTTGAAGCCTATGCTGATGACAGAGATCACAGAATTACCCGAAGACGGCGATTGGTCGTTTGAAGTGAAATATGACGGATTCCGCTGCCTTCTTTATTGGACGGAGACAGAAATCTTTTTATACAGTCGAAATGAACGGCTGCTGAATGACCGCTTTCCCGAGATCATAGAGTTTTGTGAGGCGAAACATGAACATGTCTCCGTTCATTTGCCGCTGCTCCTTGATGGGGAGATTGTTCATTTGCTGAATGATTACAGAAGTGAATTTCGCGCAGTGCAAACGAGAGGAAGAATGCGCAGCGAGAAAGTGATCCAGCAGCATGTCCAAACATTTCCCTGTAAGTATATTGCGTTCGATTTACTGAAGCATGCAGGAAAAGAGATAACGGGGAAAACATATGAACAGCGTAAAGAGAGGCTGAAACAACTTTTTACGCAGCTGGAACTCCCGGTGAAAGTGAAATACAGGCATCCTGCAAAGGTGCAGGCGGTTGAGGTGTTTGAAGAGGCGGCACCATGTTGGAACCGGGTACTTTTGGCGAATGGAGAAGGTGTAATTGCGAAAAAAAGAAGCAGTGAATGGCTGGAAGGAAAACGTACGGAACACTGGCTGAAGTATAAAAATTGGCGGAAAGTTCATGTGGTGCTCACTTCGTTTGATAAGGAAAACGGTTTTTTTACCGGCTCAGTTTATCGTGAAAATCAGCTGGCCGAAGTGGTCACATTCCGACACGGTTTATCGGGGGACGAAGAGGGTATTCTCCAAACCTTTTTTTATGAGAATGGAAAAAGAATGAGCGGAAGTTCCCGGTGGATAGTGAAGCCTTCTGTCTGTGCAGTCATCCATTGCATCGATTTTGACGGAAAACATCTGCGAGAGCCCCGTTTTGATTCCTTCGCTTTGGATGTGCATGCGGAACAGTGTACATGGCAGCGAATGTACCGTGAGCTCTATCCGCTGCCGCCTAATATCGAAGTGACGCATCCTGAAAAGTGTCTATGGAAGAAACCGGGGATAAAAAAAGAAGATTACTTATTGTATCTTCAGCTGGCTGCGCCGTATCTTCTGCCGTTTTTACAAGACCGGCTGCTGACTGTCATTCGATATCCGCATGGAACGGTTTCGGAAGAGCGTTTCTTTCAGAAGAATGCTCCGGATTACACTCCGGCGTTTGTCCGTACAGTTCAGAATGAAGGGATTGATTACATTGTATGCGACACGATCGAGACATTGCTGTGGCTCGGCAATCAGCTGGCTTTGGAATTTCATATCCCGTTCCAGTCTGTCCGGACCGCGCATCCGACAGAAATCGTTTTTGATTTAGACCCGCCTTCGGTTGACTACTTTTCATTGGCAGTGGAAGCGGCAGTGCAGATGAAGGCTATTTTCGACCAATTTCAATTACAAGCATTTGTCAAAACTTCGGGAAATAAAGGGCTCCAGCTGTATATTCCCTTACCGTATGATCAGTTCAGCTATGAGGATACACGTGTATTTACGAAATTCGTTTGTGATTTTTTATGTGAACAGGAGCCCGAATGGTTCACGACAGAACGGCTTAAAAAGAACAGAGGGAAGAAATTGTATTTAGATTATGTGCAGCATCAGGAAGGCAAAACGATTATCGCACCTTACTCACCGCGCGGAAATACGGACGCATTGGTTGCGACCCCACTGGATTGGAGCGAAGTCACTCAGTGGCTGCAGCCAAGTATGTTTTCCATATACTCTGTATTGGAGCGGCTGGAGACAACTGGAGATTTGTTCAGGAATTTCAGTGAGGCGGGGGAAAAGCAGCCGTTTCAAGACGTGTTAAACAAACTAAAAGGGTTGATGTGAAGAGGGATTCTGCAAAATGAAAGGGGACTGACGGGAAACTTGCCGGACAGTTCCTTCTTTATTCGGCGGTGATCATAAAACATCCGCTTATGCTTATAGACGCTTTTCCTGCCTGTATGTTTTCTATCATTCGGCAAAGGGTAGATAACTAATAAACAAATAGGCAGGGGACAATGAATGATGAAACTGCATACGGGGTCTTTATATTGGGAGTCGACATTTGAACGCACAGACTATGAAAACAATGAAAAAAAAGAAGTGTACGATGTAGCAATCATCGGAGGCGGCATGTCAGGAGCTCTTTGTTCCTATGTGCTGTCGCAAGAAGAGTATTCGATAGTTTTATTGGAACAGGAAAGGATCGGATCCGGCAGCACCGCGGCAAATACCGGTTTGCTGCAATTTTCCAATGATATTATGCTCCATGAATTGATCGGGCAGATTGGAGAAGAACAGGCTGTGGAGTTTTACCGGTCATGTAAACGTGCGCTTGAACAGCTGCAGAGTACGGCGGAGCATATGCCGTTTGATGTGCCGTTCCACACGCGTCAAAGTCTCTATTATGCCAGTACGGAAGCAGACGTACCGAAATTGCGCCGGGAATATGAGGCGCTCAGGAAGCATGGTTTTCCAGTCGAGTTTTGGGAGCGGGAAGATATTGAAGCTCATTTTTCATTCTCCAAGCCGGCTGCTATTGTGACGAAAGGTGATGCGGAAGTAAACCCTCTCCGTTTATGTGCGGGAGCTGTCCAGTATGCTTATGAAAAAGGCATGCATGTCTGGGAACAGACAGAAGTTTTAGAGATTCAGGAAGCGGATGAAAACGCAATCGTGAAAACCACTGCGGGAGATTTTTATGCGCATACAGTTGTCGTCACCACAGGATATGCACCGGCGCCGGAAATGAAGATCGAACAAAAAGATTTGAAAGTTACCTATGCTGTGGCAACCGAACCTTTTGAAGATCTTTCATTCTGGAAGGACCGCATGATGATCTGGGAAACTGAGCGTCCTTATTTATATATGCGGCTGACAGATGACCAGCGCATTGTGGCGGGAGGGCTCGATAAGGACACCGATCAGCTGCCGAAAACAGAGGAGCAGACAGCAGAAAAATTTAATGAATTAAGGCAGGAGCTGGAGAAACTTTTCCCTGATCATCCAATCAGGCTGGAGTATGAATGGACCGCATTATTCGGTGAATCGACCGATGAACTCCCGGTTGTCGGACATCATCCGGAAGAGCCACATGTTTATTATTTAATAGGCTTGGGGGGCAATGGGACGGTTTACAGTATGCTGGGCGCCCATTTAATCCGTGATGAAATGAAAGGGAAACAAAATCCAAATGAACCTATATTGGAGCTGGAACGCTGAAAAAAGCAGGCCATGATGAATGTCATCATGGCCTGCTTTTTTTTCACAGACTAGTAGAATTGTTATTTAATTACAACATTACTCCGATTGTCGGGCAACATCAATATATATAGTCCAGTTACTCTAGATAATTATATCTTTTTGTCGAATTATATAAGTATATTGTAGGAGGGTGAAATCAATATAACGACACCTGCGTTTCAACGAGGATACAATTTTGCTTATACAGCCTTCACAATGTTCTGTTAAAATAAAAGAAGATCAAAGCACACTGTGAGAGGAAGATCATCAAATGAGCCGAATATCACTGCGAATGAAAATGTTCATTTTTTCATTTATTCTTGTGTTCTTCTCCGTTGTGACGAGTGGAGTAATCATGATTCACAATATATCCGGGGCGTTTGAGAAAGAACTGGGGTCACGTGCTATTGCAATTGCACGCACTGTTGCTCAGCTGCCTGACATTAAGCAGGATATCGGAAAAGCGGACGGTGCATCCAGCATCCAGCCGATTGCTGAGCGTGTGAGACTGGCGACAGATGTCGATTATATAGTGGTATTTGACATGGATCGCATTCGTTATTCACATCCGTCCGAAAGCAAACTGGGTACCGTTTTTGAAGGCGGTGACGAGCAGGCTTCACTGTCAGAACATGAGTATGTCTCCAAAGCCCAAGGAGTAATGGGGTTTGCGATTCGTGCTTTTGTTCCTGTCATGGATCAAGAAGGGGTAAAACAGATCGGGGTGGTCTCAGTAGGGATACTTTCACCGACCTGGCAGAGTCTGTTGAATGATTATAAGAATGATATTTTATTTTCATTGATGAGCGGACTGCTGATCGGCCTGATTGGCTCTCTGTTCATTGCCAACCATCTGAAAAAGCAGACATTAAATATGGAGCCATATGAAATTTCACGCTTGGTGGAAGAGCGGTCGGCTATGATGCAGTCGATGGACATCGGTATACTGGCAACGGATGAACAGGAAAGGATTGTCTTTTTGAACCGGCTGGCACAGGAATACACCGGTCTGGAGAATGAAATGATTGCTGTCGAGGAGGCATTCCCAAATACATGGCTGACGAAGGATGCTTTGCGTAAAGAGGAAGAAGTCGCATATCGTCCGTTACTGCTGCATGGAAAGATGATGCTTGTGAGAATTTTTCCGATTATCGTCAATGACAGGCGTGCAGGTTCGTTAATTATGATGACTGGTCAGAAAGAAGCGCATTCATTGGCGGAGGAACTGACCGGAATCAAGTCACTCGTAGATTCCCTGCGCTCGCAAAACCACGAGTATATGAACAAACTGCACAGTATCGCAGGATTGATCCAGCTGGACCGTTCTCAGGAAGCGCTAAAGCTGATCATTGATGAGACGTCTGATGAGCAGGAAGTGATGCAGTTTTTGAAGGAACGGATTGCAGACTATTCCATTCTGGGGATACTCATCGGCAAGCGTTCCCGTGCAAAAGAGCTGGGGGTTTTATTTACCATTGATGACGAATCCTATTTATCGGAAGTGATGACCGGATTTTCAAGCGGGGATCTCGTGACGATACTCGGGAATTTAATCGATAACGCGATGGAAGCCTGCCTGCTGGAAGAGGAAAAGAACATTACTATTTTGATAGAGGGAGATCGGGATTTCCTGTTTATTGAGATAGAAGACAGCGGCTGCGGATTGCCGGCTGAAGCGGAAAAGATGTTCGACTACGGATTCAGTATGAAAGGAAAAGAAGGCAGGGGAATCGGTTTGGCTTTAGTGAAACAAATCATGGATTCCAATAAAGGAACGATTTCTGCGCGTTCACAATCTGTTGCAGGATCGATCATTACGTTGAAAGCGGGTGAACAAAATCATGTCTGAATTGGCTGTATACATCGTAGAAGATGACCCAATGGTGCTGGAAGTGAATAAGGGTTTTTTGCAGAAGCTGAACGGTTTTAAATTAATTGGAGAGTCAATGGAAGGAAAGCCGGCGATCGAACAGATTCGCGAGCTGCAGCCTGATTTGATATTACTGGATATGTATTTGCCGGATATGACAGGAATGGAACTGCTGAAACTGATTCGGGCGGAAAATGTCGCGAGCGATGTGATCATGATTACGGCAGCACGGGATGCCATTACTATTCGGGAAGCGCTCCGGTTTGGTGCCGTTGATTATTTAGTGAAGCCCTTCCGTTTCGAGCGGTTTCAGGAAGCGCTGTTGAAATTCAGTAAAAATTATTGGAAATTTCATTCGGTTGATAAATTGAAGCAGGAAGATATCGATGTATGGATGGGCAGTACAGGGAAAATTTCTGATCTGCCCAAAGGACTAAATGAATTTACAATGGAGCAGGTTTACTCAGGACTGAAAAGTGAAGGAGTGCCGCTCACTGCTGAACAGCTGGCTCAAAAAGTGGGAATGGCAAGGGTGACTGTGCGAAAGTATTTAGAATTTCTTTCGATTGATGGAAAAGTGCATATTGAGCTTCAGTATGGAAATATAGGACGTCCGACACGGTATTATTCCTCTAAATAGGATGTAAGGACACAATAGGGAAATACCATAAAGACCATAATGTCCATTAACTTCTTAATATTGTATTTTGTCTAAAATTACTTAAAATAAAAATTATCAGATTACTGGTGATTGGGGAAGGAGCATGAGTTTCGATGTATGCTCTGAAAAGAACTTTTTTCATTGTCATGAGTTCGCTTGGAATAATCGTAATGCTTGCAGGCTGTCAGCAGACTCGGTATCCTGTCGATCATGAACAATTAAGTGGGGAAGAGCGGCTGGTTATTCGCTTTTCACATGTAGTGGGCGAAGATACCCCGAAAGGTCTGGCAGCCAGAAGATTCGCCAGTCTGATGAAAGAGCGCAGTGATGGATATATCGAGGTGCAAGTCTTTCCGAACAGTATGTTGTACAAAGACGGCGAGGAAATGGAAGCGCTTTCGGATAATGATATCCAAATGATTGCACCTGCCACATCGAAAGTGACATCGATTGTACCGGAATGGTCTGTAATGGACCTGCCTTTTGCCTTTGACAGCTATGAAGAAGTCCATGCTTATATAAAGGGCAAGACCGGACAGGAACTGATCAGTAAGCTGGATCAGCAAGGTTTAGTTATGCTGGGAATGTGGGATAACGGTTTCAAACAACTGACAAATCGTGATTTTCCAATTAACACTCCGATAGATATTAAAGGCTTGAATATGCGGATCATGCCGAGTGATATCATCGAGCAGCAATTTAATCTGTTCGGAGCCTCCGCTGTGAAATTGGACTTTGATAATGTGTTTCAGTCATTGGATGAGGGTTTGATCGATGCACAGGAAAATACGATGTCCAATATTACGAGTAAGAGTCTGCACTACAGGCAGGAGTATATGACTGTCAGCAATCATGGGTACTTGGGATATGTGCTGCTGATGAACAAGGAATTCTGGGAAGATCTTCCCGATGAAGTGCGTTCATTGATTGAAGAAACACTGTCCGAAGTGAGTGAATGGCAGCAGGAAATTGCCCATAAGTTAAATGATCAGGAACTCTCCAAATTGGAAGAATGTAATTGCATTGAGATTACTCATCTCTCCGATGAAGAGAAACAACAGTGGGAAGAAGCTTTCAGCCCGGTTTACGATTTTTATCGGGGGCGGTTTGGGGCTAAAAATATAAATTCACTTCCGAAAATAAAAGGGGGAAATAAAGAATGAAAAAGTTTCTATTACTGGCGATAATCAGTATGTTTGCTATCGTAGCGGCAGCTTGTTCATCTGACAAAGAGTCTTCATCAGGTTCAGGCGACGGCGAAAAAGATACATCTTCTGATAAGCCGATCATCATCAAGTTTTCACACGTTACAGCAATTGACAGTGTGAAGGGGAAAGCAGCTGACCGCTTTGCTGAGTTAGTAGCAGAAAAGACTGACGGGAAAGCGAAAGTAGAAGTATATCCGTCATCACAGCTTTATGGGGATGCGGATGAGCTGGATGCATTGGTTTCCGGCAACGTTCATATGATCGCGCCGTCTGTTACAAAAATGGTGAAATTGGACCCTCGCTGGCAGTATGTTGATATGCCTTTCTTGTTTAAAGATCAAGATCACGCTCGCAAATTTTTCGAGAGTGACGTAGCACAAACGATTTTAAACAGTGATCAGCTGAACAGCAATGACATTATGGGATTAGCATTCTGGGAGAATGGCTTCAAACACTTCTCTAATAATAAGCACGAAATGAAAACACCTGAAGATCTTAAAGGATTGAAGTTCCGTGCACAGGCAGGAAAAGTACTTGAGTCTCAGTTCAACGCACTGAAAGCAGGAAGTGCAACGATTTCATTCGGTGAAACGTATGCAGCTCTTCAGCAGGGAACTGTTGACGGACAGGAAAATACATTCAACAACTTTGATACGCAGAAATATTCTGAAGTACAGAAGTATTTGACAGTAAGTGAGCACGGCCGTTTGGACTATGCAATATTCGTTAACAAATCATTCTGGGACGGTATGCCGGAAGATATCCGCGGACAAGTGGAAGAAGCTTTGAAAGAAGCAACAGAGCTTGAGTGGCAGCTGGCTGATGAAGAAAACGCAGCAAGCTTCGAAAACATCAAGAACTCTGGAAAAGTGGAAGTTACGGAGTTGTCTGAAGAAGAGCGTCAGAAATTTGTTGATGCATTGCAGCCGGTATACGATGAGTTTTCAGATGACATCACGCCTGAATTGCTTGATGGGATCCGTGACTTAAAATAAGAAGTATGAACATCTTTGTGGGAAAGCGGAGATCATAATGCCTGTTATAAACAGGAATATGCATGCCGATCTGATAACCGGATCGGCATTTCTCTTTTCATTGGCACAGTGCATTACTTGTCGTCTTTTGAATGTGTTTTCCAAACGGGAGTTAAATTTGGAGGGACGACCAGTACTGCACTTGCAATTGTTTACTAGGTAAAGAAGGGGTGTGCTAGATATTGAAAACATTTCACAGGATTTGGAGAGGCATTGAAGAAATTTCAGCAGGAACATTTTTCTTTGGCGGCATCACACTCATTTTTTACGGTGTCATCATGCGTTATGGCTTCAACTCGCCTAAAGCATGGGTGGAAGAAGTGGTGCGTTATGTAATTATCTGGGGTGTGTTTTTAGGGTTTTCGATTGCGTTGCGGCATAATCAGCATATTCAAGTAGATCTGCTATATGATAAGCTGCCTGCGAAAATACAGAAAGTCGTTGATATATTTGCGACAAGCGTCAGTATTTTCTTCTGTCTGGCGTACACATACTACGGATACGTACTGGTAGAATCCCGTTTTCATTCGGGTATGGTATCGCTTGATGTAGGAATTCCAATGTGGATCATCTACTTGATTCTGCCGATTTCCGGTCTATTATTCACGTTGCGTTTCATTGAGAGACTTGTTCATCAGATACGCGGAAAGGATGTAAAATATGATAATCCTCTTACTTAGTATTTTCTTTATTTTGCTCCTTCTGCGCGTTCCGATTGCGATCAGTCTGGCTTTATCGACGATGGTCGTGCTGTGGCAGATCGACTTTAATATGACCATGGTGCCTCAGCGCATCTTTACCGCGCTTGACTCATTCCCGATGATGGCAATTCCGGGATTTGTGCTTGCGGGAGTATTGCTTGCGCGAGGCGGGATTTCAAAGTATTTAATTGAGGCTTTGAAAACATGGGTTGGACACTTGCCGGGAGGCCTTTCGGTCGTAACCATTCTGGCTTGTATGATTTTCGCTGCAATTTCAGGATCAAGCCCTGCAACTGCCGCCGCTATTGGTTCCATCATGATTCCTGCGATGGTGAATGCAGGGTATGATAAAAAATATTCTATGGGACTCATCGCAGCTGCCGGTACGCTGGGCATCTTGATACCGCCAAGTATTCCATTGATCATCTATGGGATTACCGCAGAGGTTTCTATTGGTAAATTATTTATGGCCGGCATTATCCCGGGCATCCTTTTAGGAGGAGTCCTGATCGTTTCTGCTATTTTCTATGCTAAGAAAAACGGCTATAAGAGTGAGAATAAAGCGACTTGGGAAGAGAGAAGAAAGAGCTCGCTTAAAGCAATTTGGGGAGCATTCCTTCCATTCTTGATCTTGGGAAGTATTTACAGCGGAGTCGTAACACCGACAGAGTCTGCTGTTATTGCAGTATTTTACGGTATTGTAGTTTCCGCATTTATTTACCGTGAACTTCATTTCCGGGATATTCGCCCGATTATTATTGAATCGATCAATATAACTGCGATGATTTTCTTGATTATCGGTGCGGCAAGTCTGTTTGGCCTGTATTTGACAAATGCACAGATACCGCATCATATCGGTTCCTGGATTGCAGAAAGTGATATGAATAAATGGGTATTTATTTTAATCGTCAACTTGCTGCTGTTCGTGCTCGGTATGTTCTTGGAAGCTGTATCCATTATTTTGATCACGCTGCCGATCTTGCTGCCGATGCTGGTGCACTTCGATATCAACTTGCTGCACTTCGCGATCATTATGACAATCAACATGGAGCTGGGTATGATTACACCGCCGGTTGGTCTGAATTTATTTGTAGTGAGCGGGATAGCAAAGGAAAAACTCGGGGATGTTGTCCGGGGAGTCATTCCATTCATTTTCCTGATGATTCTCGTATTGGTGCTCGTCGTACTATTCCCGCAGCTTTCGTTGTGGCTGACAGAGCAAATGGATTAAAAAGCAGGTCCTTCAGTGCAGTTTATACTGGAGGGCTTTTTTGAATGCAGAAAAAGTTTAGTCATACAGTCAGGAAGGGAACAGTAAGGGCAGAGGAGTGACAAGAGATGGAGATCTATACGGTTGGACATTCTACACACACAAAGGAAGAGTTTTTGAAGCTTCTGGATGATGCAGGCATAGAAAAACTAGTCGATGTGCGGGCCTTTCCCGGCAGCCGGAAATTTCCTCATTTTCACGAGGATCGAATGAAAGAATGGCTTCCTGAACATCAGATTGCGTATGAACATTTCGGCAAGCTTGGCGGACGCAGGAGAAAGTCGAAAACAGTTGATCCGGAAATAAATGACGGCTGGAATAACCAATCATTTCATAACTATGCGGACTATACGCTGTCGGACGAATTTCTAGAAGGAATCGATCAGTTAATGAAAGAAGCGAATGATGACAGGATTGCAATTTGCTGTTCTGAACGTCACCCGGCCAGGTGTCACCGGATGGTCATCAGTAATTGGCTTGCAGAACATGGCTGGAAGGTGAAACATATTATCGATGGTCCGAAAGAAAAAACCCTTATTGAAGACCACGAAATCGGAAAGTGGGGACCCCATGATGTTGTGCTGGAAAAGGATGGCTCCGTTACGTATCCTGCAGAGCCGGATGAGGAAAAGGAATGATTCATAACTGTCGGGATGAATGTCCGGGCAGTTTTTTGCGTCGTGAGTTTGGCGAAGTACGGAGGGGGCGGGCGCGCGCCAAAAACACGCCGGGCCGCGCGAAAGTCATCGCTGAGCGAGCGAAACGACGCCGGACCCGCGCGTAACTTGGGATTTCGCGCACCAAAACACTTTTGCCACGCTCCAAACTCCGTGTTTGCCGCACCAATCGCGCTATCAGACGGAAACTCATCGCGTCATAGGACATTATAAAATTGTCGTGCTGCCGTAGACGTTGCACAAAGAACAGCCCTGTTCGATTATTCATACAGCGTTTATCTGTCTTAAAAACAGATAGAATGCCGTCATGTTACATATATGGCAGAAACTCCGTGCTTACCGCGAGCACAGAGTTTCTGGACACTCATTTATCTTTTTTATATATTCAGATGAACTAGAAAATGTCTTACTGGCGATTATTCAAGTACTAGTTCCAGCTCCAGTTCTTTCATATATCGGTAAACAGGCACTTCATCTTTCACATTTACAGGAATAAAGTTGAATGCAACATAGCTGTCTACTGATTCAGGTTCTAGTGAGAGTGCCACGAGATTTGCAGTTGGTTGAGCCATGCTGATTACGTAACTGCCTGCTGGGAAAAAGATTGTTTTCTTGGATAGTTCAGCATCCACATTTGCAAGCATATGACCTTCATATAGGTTAGTATCTACTTTTTTATCTGTAATGACATAGCGTTCAACCTCAAGCCTTTGAGCATTTTTTGTTTTAGCTACAGTTGCCCCCTGCAGTGTAAGCTTGTCCGCAATATGATGGTAAGCGGGCGGTAAAATATAAGCGGTAGGACGGATTCTTTCTAAAGTTGGTACTCCATTCGTTGCGCTATTATAGCTGACAGGTATTTCTTTTACGGTTCCTGTAGCGACATCTACAACTTCAAGTGTTTGATTTTTAACTTCTGTTCGGTCGCTTCGTAAAATAACTGTATCTTGGTCAGAGACTGACTTTCCTTTAGTAACGATTTCATCACGGGCGTCTTGTATCATCTTCTTAACGTCCTGTGCATTTTTTGCAGTTGTCTTTAAAATACTTGAATGTGTTTCAACTTGCGAAGCGACTCGTCGAACAAAGTTTTCTTTGCCAATACCAATACCACGGCTTTCAACTAGGAAAGAAAAGCTGGGCTGTAAACCATTTGCATTACGTCCGATTCTAGCTTCGGCACCGCCTTCATTTAACGTAACATGGCCATTCTTAGAGCCGTCAGTAAAGTATTCTCTGTTTGAATAACCTTTTTTATCAAGTGCTTCAAAGACATTTTTACCGAATAAATCATCGGATTTGTCCCGTATTTGCTTAGGAATATTTAAGTTTTTACCTGATAATAATAAAATATCATGGTACTTGATAGAACCTTTTTCTCC
Organism: Sporosarcina sp. NCCP-2331; assembly: GCF_023707945.1. Taxonomy (NCBI): domain Bacteria; kingdom Bacillati; phylum Bacillota; class Bacilli; order Caryophanales; family Caryophanaceae; genus Sporosarcina; species Sporosarcina sp. NCCP-2331. The sequence continues at coordinate 13,735 of NZ_BRCD01000017.1, read as the reverse complement.
GAAGCTCTTGAAAACTGATTCACTTAATCCATATTCATGTGCGTCAACAATGACTTCGGGGTTAATCTGGTTGATTGCTTTATGAAGAGCCTGTGTTTCAGGAAGTTCTAATTTCACGTGGTCTCGGTTCGCATCTAAGCGCAGAGCCGTTTGCCGCTGGAAGTATTGGGCGCCATCTGGGTTAATACGTGGATAAATAATGACGTTTATATCATCGAGTACTTCATTTCCGAGATTACCATTGGCTAACTCATTGGCCATAACGAGCATCGATTCACCGCCTGCCGGCTCATTTCCATGTACATGTCCTTGCAGCCAAACAGTTGGCTTTGCCTTAAACTCTTCTGTATCTTTGCTGCCGGCAGTTGTGAAGATCAACATAGGCAACTCTTCGCCTTCAAGAGAGTGACCTGCAATTTCCATCGTGACATTTGGATTTGCTTCCGCAATATCTTGTAAATAACGCATCATATCCGGATTGTTTGTCATCCACTTGTCTTTTTTCATACCTGGCGTTACTAATTCCATTTCAGGTTCCTTATACAACTCTAAGATCTCAGAAGACTGTGCATAAAAAGTGCTTGGCGCATAAGGTGTATACGGGAACGTTTGGCCGGCGGCTGGAGGAATGGAAGACTCGGTGGTTGCAGCAGATGAATATACAGGTGCTGCGACAAGAGTTGCTATGAGTGCTGGTAGTAATAGTTTTTTCTTTAACATGAAAATCCCCCTTAGTTAGTTAATTAGCTGGTAAGCGCTTACAAATTCAATTTATATTAGAAGCATCATGGATTCAATATAAGATACTTATATTCGAAAAATTTCGTCCAATTAGTCTAGATTATTAAAATACCATACTACTCTTATCTCATAGTATTTAATTATTTCGAGTGTGGAGTAATAATTGTATAACTTTAGTAATATTTGAATGAAAAGTAATTGGTGCACGAGTTAAATGGGAAACCAGTAATCCGAACGGTAAACCATAAAGTTACTAACAACTCAGGTATGACTTAAGGAGCGGTTTCTACCCTTTATTCAAAAAGTGTGGCAGTGAGCAGTGGCCTTATCTTCCATAGTCTGCTATATGAAATGGAATAGGGAGGAGTTTGAAATATCGACGGAAAAATTTACAAGGGGAAAGGAAGGAAATCTTAATACGAACTTAACTAGCGCGTAACTAAGGCTTCCGAACACCAAAACACCTCTTTGGCGCTCAAAGCTCCGTATTTGCCATACCAATCGCACTGTCAGACGGAAGCTCATCGCGTAATTTCGGCTGCATGATCATACCACATTCATTCCTGATCATAGATGTCATCTGCGTGCTCATACTGTCGGGCGAACTGCTCATTCAGCACCCGTTCGCGCTCATGCCGTCCTCCCACTTGATCATACATACCTTTCGCGTGATCATAGGGCATTATAAAATTGTCGCGCTGCCGAAAAAGCTGGACAAAGAACAGGGCTGTCTTGGAAATCAGACGGAATGATTTCCAAGACAGCCCCTGCTTGATTATTCATACAGCGTTTTTTCATGTGTTCCATCTGTCTTAAAAACAGATAGAATGCCGTCATGTTCATTTACATATTTTTTCGCTTTATCCAACAGCTCCGTTTTAGTGTCACCTTTGTAAATCACGTGGTCACTATTCGGTTTTTTGAATACCCATTCGTCATCGCGCGGCTTTACTTCATAATGGGGACGGCTGTCACTTTTACCTTCTACGTATTCATGTGCTTGGGCAGTAGCAATCGAGATGGCACGGCCTTCTTCATAGTTTTCCCTCAACAAAGCATTGGCAATTTCAATGGCTTTATTACGCACATCGGAATCCAAGTTTTTCATGGACGGCGGATAATCATTTTTACTCCATGGCATGAATCGTCACCTCCTCCCATACAAATTCCCTTTTTCAGTAGAATGTAAACGCGTAATATGAACGACAAGCAGCTCTCTAACCGCACTATAATTTCTCGAAAAATAGAAAAACTATAGTAATTAGTTATCGACCTATTCAAATTAGTTTGATAACTAACGAGTTAAATGATAGAATCTATTTGATAACTAAGTAAGTTTGATCTCACTAGGGTATTCCTATGAAGATAAATAAAACAAAAGGAGTGAATGCATTGTCTCTATCCGTTAAGCAACTACTAGAGAACAAGGGGATTCAGGCTAAGCCGGAACATTTGGAGATCTTGGAAAGTCGCTGGAAGGGTATGCAAGAATTAAGAGGGACATTAGAAAATATGAATATCGAGGACGCTGACATAGGGCTTCGTAATATTCCTGGAGGTGATCATATTGGCTAAAGAATTGATTCGGAAATCTGTAGAAGAATTGGCCCCGTTATTGCAAAACGGCTCATTGTCACCGGTTGAACTGACTGCGGCGGTTTTGGATCATGCAGAAGAGACACAGGATACGATCAATGCCTATATGACATTTTACCGGGAAGAAGCAGAGCAATCAGCACGTGAAGCAGAAAAAGAAATTAAAGACGGCAACTATCGAGGCATGTACCATGGAATTCCAATGGCCTTGAAGGACAATCTGTATTTTAAAAATAAAGTGACTACGATGTCATCCAAGATTCATAAAGATTTTGTTCCGGATGATGACGCGACGGTCGTCAGCAAGCTGCGTGAAGCAGGAGTGATTTTTACCGGTAAGCTGAGTATGCATGAATACGCTTGGGGAATCACGAACAATAACCCTCATTACGGGGCGGTCCGCAACCCGTGGGATACGGATAAGATTCCAGGCGGTTCGAGCGGAGGATCCGGAGCGGCGGTTGCGATCGGTTCAAGTGTTGCATCGCTGGGAACGGATACTGCTGGATCCATCAGAATTCCGTCTTCCATTTGTGGAATTGTCGGATTGAAGCCGACACATGGACGAGTCAGTAAATACGGCTGTTATCCGCTTGCCTGGACATTAGATCATATTGGTCCGATGACAAAGACAATCAAAGATGCGGCAGGAATGATGGATATTATTTCTGGTTACGATCAAAAGGATCCTACTTCGGCTGATGTGCCGGTCGACCAGTATTTACAGAAGATTCAAGGGAATGTGAAGGATTTAGTGATCGGTGTAAATGAAGAGTATTTCTTTAAAGAAGTGGACAATGAAGTAGACCAGATCGTGCGCGGAAATATTCAAGCACTCGTGGATCAGGGAGCTAAAGTAGAGGTTGTGAAAATTCCTTCCTTAAAGTACGCAGAATGGGCGGAATTAGTCACATCACTTTCAGAAGCTTCTACGATTCATCATGAAGATATGCTAAAGCGACCTCAGGACTTTGGCGATGATATCCGCATGCTGTTTGAACTGGGTGAACTGCCGTCGGCTGTAGATTATCTGCAGGCTCAGCAAGTCCGCCGTCAGCTGAAACAGGAATTCCAGCAGGCTTTCCAGAAAGTTGATGTGCTGATCGCACCGACATTGCCAGTAGTGGCGAGCACCATTGGAGATGATACAGTAGACTTGAACGGTAAGCAAGTGGATCTGATTGATAATATCATCCGCTTCACAGGACCAAGTAACTTGACAGGATTGCCTGCGTTGTCGGTGCCCGGTGGACTGAAAGGTAATCTGCCGGTAGGTGTTCAGATTATTGGGCCTGCATTTTCCGAAGCACTTCTGCTGGATGTCGGATACGCGATCGAACAGACGAATCCAATGAAAGGCAGAACGGCGCCGTTATTATCAAGAGCATAAGATTATGTAGATTCCAGTTGCGATAAGGAAAGACACTTTGCAATACAAATAAACCAAAAACTCCGCGATCAACCCAAGATCGTGGAGTTTTTGGTATGTATCCGCTCTTCGACTAAGCGGTACAATTGTATTCGACGTATTAGTTTCTTCGCTATCACAAACCCAGCTGCACCAAACTTCAACCCAAATCCGTTTGTGCAATTGGTGTTACTAGTAGTATAGCCTGTGAGGAACAGAATAAACGTAAAACTTCGAACTGTGAAGAATGTCATGTGACTGTAGTCTTTGGCATGAAAATGAGATAAATTACAGGAACCTTACAGCTACCTTTCATTACGTTAAGATATGAAAAACCTCCTAACTTTATGCATAAAAGTTAGGAGGTTTTCTTACATTAATTTTGAAATAAACATCGTCGCAATTCCGAAATAGATTAACAAAGATAGAATGTCGTTAATCGTAGTAATGAGGGGACCGGACGCAACTGCCGGGTCCACTTTGAATTTATTTAGGATCAGCGGGATGACAGTTCCCGCAATGGTACCGATGATCAGCGTAGCGACCAATGATGAACCTACTACCAGTCCCAGTGTAAAACTGCCTTGCCAGACATAGGCGATAACGGAAATCACAGCACCGCAGACAACACCCAGAATAACACCAACAATTAATTCGCGGGATATTAGGTGAAGCGACTTTTTCATTGTCATATCTTCGGAAACCAAACCGCGGACGACAACAGCGAGTGATTGCGTACCCGTATTACCGGTCATACCTGCAATCATCGGCATAAAGAAGGCGAGTGCTACAACAGCTTCCAGTGTTTCTTCAAAACGGGAAATAATACTTCCTGAGACCAGTCCAATGAACAGCAGCAAAATGAGCCAAGGCAACCGGCGATAAGCAGCGGTCAGGGCAGGGGTGTGAAAGTCGATTGATTTTCCGGAAGCAAACAGCATCTCGATGTCTTTATCTGCTTCCCGGACAACGATATCCAGTACTTCGTCCGCTCTAATGATCCCTACTAAGATGTTATTTTCATTGACGACAGGAAGTGAGACAAAATCGAAACGTCCGATTAACTTGGCGACCTCTCCCTGATCGGTCGTGTCGTGTACTTTGGCGATGGACATTTCCATAATATCCTTCACGCAGATATCTTCCTCTGCGAGCAATAAATCTCTGTAAGATAAGACGCCGACGAGTTGTTTATCGTCATTAATAATATAAATATAATTCAGGTAATGGGCGAATGCTTCATAATGTTTTAATTTTTCCACAGCCTTGCCGACTGAGTAGGATTGATGTACCCACACATATCTCGTTGTCATAATACGGCCTGCAGAGTTTTTTGGGAATTTTCTCTGCTGCCGGATATTTCGTTTTTCTTCCTGGCGCATTTCGGCAATCAATTTTTCTACTTGCTTATCAGGAAGATCTGACAGTAAATAAGATAAGTCCTCGCTCTTCATTTTATCGAGTAATTCTGTCGCACGGGCAGGTCCGACAAGTTCCAGAGCGCGCAATTGTTCATTTCTAGTTAAGAACCCGAGCATTTGAATTAACGTATCGGTTTCCAGTATTTCTAAAAATAATGTATGACGCTTTCTGGGAAGACGCCGATATTGAGCTGCCACTTCAGCAGGCTCCAGTTCATGAACCGCTTTTTTCAGGGACTCCATATTCCCGTCTTTGATCAGCTTGATCATCGCTCTTGAAATATCATCTCGATTATTTGTCAATGGCATGTTCTGCACCCCGTTTACATGTATATAGTAGTTATCTATTTAGTTATCCCCCAAACAACTAGAAAAGAAACAAGAAATAACCGACGGCTGACAAAATGCCATAAAAAAAGAGCCTCCGTTTAAGGGAAGCTCCTTCGTAATTCTATCAGATTAATGGTCCTCTGCCCCGTGGTTTAGGATCAGTCAAAGGATCGCGAGTTTCATTTCGATTGACCATCGGATTAGGATCGATTAACGGGCTGCGTTCTGTATCGGCATACGTACCTGTACGATCTGTTCCTGTTAATGGATCATAAAGCTCTGAATCAACTAGAACTAAAATCTTGCCGTGTTCGAAATGTTCATTATAGCGGTGTGCTTCTTCGTCAGGGATTCCCATTCCGATTAAAGCTCCTGCTAAGCCGCCTACACCGGCACCGGCTGCTGCGCCGGTAATACCTGCAATAATCGGTCCGGCGGCGATGATCGGTCCGACTCCGGGAATTGCCAATGCGCCTAATCCGGTTAATACACCGCCGAGTCCACCGAGCAAGCCTCCTGTGGCAGCGCCCGTAGCAGCGCCTTCGCCTGCATGAGTATCTGTTTCTTCTACTACATGATCTACCTCGGCTGCATCCTTACTGATGACGGAAATTTCATCTGCCGTGTACCCTTGACGTTTCAAGCTCTCAATCGCTGCAATCGCTTCTCTGTCTGTTTCATAAGTTCCTACTACATGTCGTTTTACCATAATCTAGTTCCTCCTCTAATTTTTCGCTGCCTATTTTCTTGCTACTAAAAAACTACCCTGTTTTCAATAACGTAAAACGTATTGGGGAAATTGGAGATTCGACAGGAAAGGGGGGAGTACGAGAAAAGCTCGACAGAATATCCTTATTAGATACAATTTTCTTTCTTCAGGACATGCTTGTAACATAAGTCTTTTCTTTGTAATGCACTCGACTGATAACTGTAATGAAACTGTAACAAAGGGTTGGTAAGCTGTACCTAATCAAAAAAATTAGGGGTGGCATATTGAAGAAGGTTTTATTTTCGTTAGCAGTAGCCATGATGATGACAATCTTCACGAGCGGAATGAACGAGACATCCGCGGCAGCTTCTGTACACACAGTTAAAAAAGGTGATACATTATATAAAATTTCGCAGATGCACAAAGTGTCTGTTACCAATATAAAGAAATGGAATAACTTAAAATCCTCAGTGATTAAGCCGAATCAAAAGCTTCGCTTAGTGAAATCATCAAAAGTGGCTTCCAGCACATCTTCGGCAAAATTACCTTCACGCAATGATGATCAGGCAGTGAAGGAGTTCACGGTGAGTGCAACAGCGTACACAGCACACTGTAACGGCTGCACAGGCTTAACTAAAACAGGATTGAACTTACGTAAGAATCCGGATTTAAAAGTCATTGCCGTCGATCCGAATGTGATTAAATTAGGAACGAAAGTACATGTCGAAGGGTATGGCTATGCAGTAGCCGGCGATATTGGCAGTGCGATCAAAGGCAATAAGATTGATGTATTTATTCCAAATAAAACACGTGCGTACCAATGGGGCCGCAAAAACGTTACAATAAAGATTCTTGATTAATTTAAAAAAACTGGACCGGCTATATAAGGCGGGTCCAGTTTTTTGTTTTGAATAGGAATATGGAGTCTGCACCAAAATGTATGCTTGACAGGCTATTTCATGAGCAGTTTGAGACTGAACTGTGATTGCGCAATATAGGGTAAGTGGGAAGAGACCGTTTCCCTGCGTTCCAGGCGGACGCGTGTCTTGCGGGCCCGCGGTGAGCCAAGCGAACAGCGAAGGGTTCGCTTTGCCGTATTTCTGCGCTCTTTGCAGAAATTAAGGCAATACAGAGTTCCTTCTGCACGCTATTTTCGCTTCGCTCCCGCAAGTTGTCTCACCTGTCGGGCTGATCCTCCCAGAGTCGCCTAAAACCAGTGCTCCTAACGCTGCGCTTTTACTCGCAAAAGCCGTTCTTCGTGACGGCTTTCACTCCGGTACACTGGCTGGTGTTTCAATTTTTTGTGTGAGTGGCATGTATGAGCATACTATTTGAGACTGTCATAATAGGTATGGTGTTCATGCGATGCTTAGTATACTGCAAAGGCTTAGATTTTGGTGATCAATGCGTTTGCAGAGTCGAGTAACGAAAACTATAGCAACGAAATACGCACTCTGCAAAAAAGCAGCATGTCATACATTCTACACACCAGCGAAGGCGCAACTGCGGGGTCGGCCGTTGCTATGAGACTGCTGGCACGTTCTTCGCCAGTAGGCTCATAGCGTAAGGCAATCCCCCAGCGCCGAAGCGGGTTTAAACTGCAAACTCACACTTCAATTAAAATCCCTACAAAGTTGAGAAACGAAACCCGCATATATTAAATCCACACACTACCAAAATGCAGCAGGATTTTCGCAATACGCAGGTGACAGGTTGTCAAGAACAGATTTTGGCGTAGACTCGGAATATGAATTAAAAAAACATGAATCTTTCTAATGAAAGAATTCATGTTTTGATTATACAAATGAAACTACTTGATTTTTTCCATTACGTTTTGCTCTGTACAAGGCTAAATCCGCTAAATGAAATAAATCCTTAAAACTTCTCACATCGCGCTTCTGATTATCAGCCAGACCCATACTAATGGTAATTTGATCGGAAATATCCGGGAGTTCCAATGAGAGCGCTTCCACCTTATTTGCGATATCCAATGCTTTTTTCGTGGCATCCTCCAGAGTGATGCCTTTCATGACTAAAACAAATTCATCTCCGCCGAAGCGTCCCAGCACATCATCTTTCCGTATTGCAGAAGAGCAGATCCTTGCCACTAATTTAATGGCTTCATCACCAGCCAGATGGCCGTATGAATCATTAATAACTTTCAAGTTATCCAGGTCAAATGCAATACATACAATCGTATTTTTGGTGACAGCAGAATCTGTTAGCCATCTATCAGTAGTTTCTTCCAGATACTTACGATTATATACACCTGTCAAAAAATCGATATGTTCGTACTTCTGTACTGTAGAATTTTGTAAACGAAGTTTTAATTCCAGTGAAGTTTTAACCCAATTTTGATTTTCGAGTTCGTGCAGTAAATCAATGTATTCTTTTTGAATGAGTGCCAATTCATCAAAGCTGCATAGTTTTTCTGCCAGAGCAATCCTCTTTTGCTGGATTACCTTTAATAGTACATAGTCATGAAGCAGCTCCTCTTTCTCCTTCGCGAGAGTGTAGAATTGAAATGCCTCGGCAGGGTGTTCAAGCATCTCATGAAGACGGCCTTTTAAGATTGTCAGGAATGCTTTCTCACGCGGGAAATCGTCCAGCTCAGATAGTTGGTTCAAACAGTTTATGCTTGTCAGCGCCACGTCGCTGCGTTCCAGATTGAGAGAGGATTCAATTAATTGCAAATGAGCACGGATAGAAAGAATCAATCGGTCTTTTGCATACAAATTAGCAAATTTCACGGCTTTCTGCGCTGCTTTCATTGCTTCAGGAAACTTTTTCAGTTTGTTCAGCGCATTGCTGAGGTTGCTGTAAGCGATACTCGCATAGATAAAGTCCTCGGTTTCCAGAGCAATCGACAGAACGTCTTCTATCAATTTTCTGCCATGTTCATAGTCGGCAGCAAATGCACTTACAAAATATTGTAAGTAGTAGGAACGCATCCAATCCGATTTTGTTCCATATGACAGGCAGCCTTCATGATGCGCTTCAATATGAAAGAGTACTTTTTCGAAGTTGCCTGTATAGTAATAGGCCAATGCACTGCTATAATGCGCCGATAAAATCGCTTCAGCATCAGAAAAACGAATTCCTTTTTTCAATAACTCCTCAGCAGCTTCAGCTACTTTGTCATAATGTCCTTCGTTTCTATATTGACTAATCGAGCGCTGCAGAGAGCTGATCTCATCTTCAAAAAGCATATTAGTCCCTCCCTCATTATCTATTTATTGTAATTAAGGACTAAAGTTTTAAAAGGTGCATGTCTTATTTGCTATCATTATAACACATCTTACCATAAATAGAGTGGAGAAATAGAGTTATTTAAGAATAGTTAGACTTATTTAACAGCCTTCTAGTTTTTTGTACCCCACTCCGATAATAGATAAACGTCCTATTTTAGAAATGAGAGAATTATTGTTTTTAGTAGGAAGGTTCTATTTTACTTATGCTGAATAGTTTTAAAGTGCCGGATGAACAGCTCAGGTTCATCAATTATTTCGAAAGTGAATACTCCCTCGTGTGTATGAAGGTAAAAGAGCCCTGTTTGACCGGAAAAGGGGCGATAAGACAAGTCGAAAACATCCTTGAGAGGAAAAGTGCGGTGGGAAGTAGTGATGCGATCCTGAAATAAACTAATGGAATGAAACGATTTATGGTAGGTCTGTTCCAAACGGTCAACGACTCGCTGGATAGAAATGTAGGAAAGAGATTGAATTAGCTGTTCTGAAGAATGACTCATATGAAAACCTCCTGTTCGCAGTATCATGGTAAGGATCAACTAGTGTAAACGACAATTCTGCTGCAGAACTAAGTGCGCCGAATGGAATGAATAAGCTGTGCTGCACCCGCAAACAGAAGGAAAACAATAGCTCCTGTCATATCTAAGTAAACATCTTGTATAGTAGCAGTGCGGCCGCCTGTAAATGATTGATGCAATTCATCCGCACAGGCTAAAATCAAGGTGATAAGGGCGGCTCCAACTAAGCGTCCTTTGCGTTTGGGGAGCAGCCAGTAAATGATGAGAGCTAAAAAGCCGAATGTTAGAAAATGAGCGGACTTTCGAATTAAGAATTCCACAAAATGATAGTAACCGCGCTCTTCAACTGTAATAGGACGGTCCCAATAAGAAAACTCCAATTTAGCAAGCAGGTTTTTCCCAGGCTCACCGGGAAGGAATTGTTCAAGAGTGGTCACAAGGGATTGCTGTTCATACGTCTGGCTTGATGAAACAGCTAACCCGATTAACAGGGAAAGCAGCAGTAGAAAGACGAGTAATTTTTTCATACTTGAATTGTATCATAAAAACTTTCATGGATAAATTTTTTAGGAAGAGAAGGTATTCAGTTAAAATATGCAACTGAAGACCTTTATATTAGTCTATTTCGGATTGGTTCATTCTATTGACAACGTATGTCTTTCAGTCTTCAGGCTATCGTTTCGCTTCCATTCCGCGAGACTTTCAAATGAATTTAAAAGAAGGATAAGGAGATGGTATACATAGTTGTTTCAACGTGGAACTGTTCTTACAACAATCTATCAAATTGTTTTCCTTCTATATAATAGACTAATTGCAAGAGGGTATGCAGACCAATATTTTTATAGAGTAGTAGATACCATTTAAAGACAACTGAAACCTTAAATTTCCATTACCAATTATGAAAGTATATGCTAGGATTTAACTCGGGTGGTTAAAAACTTCGACTTTTAAACTTCTTCCTGTTAGTAATTATTTTTGGGACAAAGTGAATGATTAGTAAATTGTGAAGAGGGTATAAGAGTGGAAGAGCGTTTTTATTTAAACCGCTCCATGTGTCATCAACCAACAGTAAAAGCATTAAAGGAGGAAATTATTTAATGAAAGTTCAATCGAAAAAATACTCTAAATACTTAACAGGTGTAGCGTCAGCAGCACTAGTCGCATCAGCGGTGGCACCAGTTGTCAGTGCAGCAGACTTTAACGACGTGGCCGATACAAACTCGCACAAAGCGGCAATTGACGCATTATCCAATGCAAAAGTAATCTCAGGATATCCTGACGGTTCTTTCAAGCCAAATAAAACTTTGAGCCGTTCTGACGTTGTCAAATTGATGGGTAAATGGCTTGTATCTATGGGATATGAAATTCCGAAAGACTATAAAACGAATCCAAGATTTACAGACTTAACGTCTAAATCAAACGATGAACTATTGCAATCTGCAGCTATTGTCAGAGACAATAATGTATTTAAAGGCTATGAAGACGGTTCTCTTAAAGCAGCAGGTTCCATTACTCGTGAAAATATGGCGATCGTCTTGGTGCGTGCGTATGATGCTGTGAATAAAACAGACCTTATCTCATATGTAAAAGAACAAAAGTTTGATAAAGATGTTGTAGATTTAGCAAAAGCGAAAGCTGAAGCGCGTACTGCAATCGACGTACTCGATTACTTCGACATTACAAATCCAGCTGCACCGAACTTCCGCCCGAAAGAAACAACAACACGTGCGCAGTTCGCTTCATTCCTATATAAGACCAGCCAAGTAGAAAAGCCGGGTGAAGAAACACCTGAAGCTCCTGCAGTGGCGGAAGTTACTTCTGTTGAAGCAGTTGGCGAGAAGGAACTGACAATCAAAGGAAAAGATCTTGGTAACCTGAAGGCAGAACAGCTGACAATCGAAGGAAATGAAGTTGCTTCATTCACAGCTAATGCTAACGGCACTCAAGGAACAGTGGAATTGAAGAATCCACTGACATCCGGCAAAGAAATGACTCTAAATTACACAGTGAAAACTGAAGGAGAGCCGGATCAAGTCACACCGTTTAAGTTTACTTATACGTATGAAGTAGCAAAAGTTGTTGCTACGACTACACAAGTGAACGCAGGAACTGAAGGTCAAGTATTGGGCTTCAATGTGAACGGAGCGCCTGCTGACATGAAAAAGCTGAAAGAAGCCGGCTATACGGTGGAATTCCAAGCTACGAAGGACGTATTCGCTAATAAAGCAACGGGAGAATTGAATAAGGATAAGTTAGTAAATGATACTTCATTCTCTTATAAAGTTACAGTTTCAAAAGATGGCAAGCCTATGGAATCTGAATTAGTAGAAGTTAAAGTAGTAGAATACGGCTCTTATGTTTCTTCTATTGATGAAGTGACAGTTACACAAGATGGAGTTACTGTGAAGAACGGCAAGTTGGCTCTTGGCACTACTGCAACAGTAAAAGCTACAAAAGCAACTACGGTAAACGGCACGATGGTAACTGATCTTGCAAATGCTACTTATTCATCATCGAAGCCGAGCGTAGCGACTGTAACATCTACTGGAACGGTTACGCCGATCAGTACAGGTGATGTGAATATTATTGTTAAAGTCGGAGATGTGACTAAAGAAGTTCCATTATCCGTTGTAGCCGGCAGCAGAACACCTGCGAAAGTAGAAGCAGCTGCTTCAAATGTTCTGGAAGGTAAAACACAGGATATGAATCTGACAATAACTGACCAGTATGGTGATATGTTTAAAGGTGATGTAACTTTAGAATCTAAAGACAACACTGTTGCAACAGTATTACCAAGTGCGCAAACTGTTACTGATGGTAAAACAACAATTAAGGTGACAGGCGTTAAAGCAGGCACAACAGAGATCCAAGTTAAATTCGGCGGCAATGTAGTCGGTACAGTTCCTGTTACAGTATCTGACGATGCTCAAGCTGCAAATACTAAACTTGAGCCAGCAACTGCGGGCAAAGATTTAACACTTGATATTATGAAAGGTTCCCAGGATAGTACAGTAGACTTGGTTTGGAACAAATACAATCAGAATGGCACATTGGTTGGGCAGGATCCAATTAAGGTGGATACGTACACGATTGTATCATCTGATCCGTCAGTAGCTAAAGTTGGTCCAAAAACAGCTGCTGGTGTCGTAATGATCGAAGGCGTTAAAGCAGGCACTGCAACTATCCAAATTAAAGAAGGCGACATCGTTCGCGCTTCTGCAACAATTACAGTCAAAAATTCTACACCGACTATCTCTGCTGTGAACTTTGAAAATACGCAGACGGTAAATACAACAGCTTTGGATGTAAAAGTTCTAAAAGAAGCGGGTATCTCTCTTACTTCAACAGAGCATAAAGCTAAAATAGACGGCAATAACATCTATATTGACCTTGGTGGTACAACAGGTAAATATGATGAGAACACTGATATTAAAATTGGTGAAATCAATACTTCTTTCTCAGGAGCATCTGATGCGATCACCGATATTGTCATTGAAGACGGTTCTATTAAAGGTAAGGTTAAAGCGGGTACTGAAGGTACTCTAGTCGTCAGCGTGACAAATGCTGAAGATAGCAGTAAAGTAGCAACGAAAGATGTCTCTGTAAAAGTTCCTGTTCAATAAGACATTTAAAACTATTAACCCATTCCCCAATTCGTTTAGGGGAATGGGTTTTTTACGTTTACCAAGCCGCTTACCAAGGGTACAGATAAAGTAGAGCAGGTAAGCTTTAGAGAGGAGTGGGAGTATGAGTTGGTTAGAAGG
>NZ_BRCD01000016.1:0-89284 GCF_023707945.1 Sporosarcina sp. NCCP-2331 | reverse complement strand
GTTGATTATGATTTAGGGGGAAGTATTTTGGAATTTATCGTACCTATCACAGGAAATGTAAAACATTCGATTACTTTGGATCCGACGGTTTGGATTTTTGACGACCGCCGTATAGATCTGGACGTTTTCTTTACGGAAGATTTCGTGGAACGCGATGAAATGGAAGAGTATAAAGAAAAAATGGGCAAGCACTGGTCGAGAGAAATTATGGAAGGGGCCACTTACCCTCCAACGTTAAAGAGTGAAAAACGTTATGAGAAGGATAAGATGCTGACCGGCAGCTTCGCAATTGTTCTGGAGCCGTTTATTAATAACGCGGAGCCGAATGCCGGTGCTAAAACATTTACAATTATTACTAAAGACAATGAAAAATACACGTATCCACTGTCGGAATCAGCTGACATACTTTTCAAGTTCAGTCATGAAGGCAAGCCTCTGCGCGAAGACGGGCCTGTCCATGTACTGCTCAGAGACGGGTCGAACAGAGAGTCACCGATTCGTAATGTGCAAGCGATCCAAGTGGATTGAAGGAGATGACCGCATGCGTGTCAAGTGCGTCCTGTGCGACCAAATCAATCAGTTAGAAGATGGCGATCCTCTTGCTAAAAAGCTGAGAAACAAGCCGATCCATACGTATATGTGCCCTTCCTGCCGAGAGCGCATCAGTGAAAAGACAGAAGCACGGTTAGCAACAGGCAACTTCATCTTCTACCGGAGTTCCCATTTAACTGAAAAGGATTTTTAATAGGTAAACTCCGCTGTGCAGGTTTTGTGCAGCGGAGTTTTTAATTAAAAAATAATAATGGGTTGTAGTTGAGATACCGTTTCCCTGCGTTACAGACGGACGCGTTCCGGAGGGCCCGCGGTGAGCCAAGCGAACAGCGAAGGGTTCGCTTTGCCGTATTTCTGCGGTCTTTGCAAAAATTAAGGCAAACTGTGCTCATAACGCTACGCTTTTATTCGCAAAAGCCTTTCTTCGTAAAGGCTTTCGCTCCCCCAAGTCGGCTCACCTGTCGGGCTGATCCTCCCGGAGTCGCCGTCTTCCACTTCGGTACACTGGCTGGTATTTCAGGACTTTTTATGTGGTTAGCAGTATGAGCATGCTGTCTATGACTTTTATATTTGATATGGCGTTCATGCAATACTTCAGATTAACCAAGGGTGCAGATCACTGTGATTCATGCGGTTGCAAAGTCAAGAAACGAAAACAGACCAATTAAACTTGTACCCTGCAAAAAAGCAGCATGTCATACATTCCCCACGCCAGCGTAGGCGCAACTGCGGGGTCGGCCGTTGCTATGAGACTGCTGGCATGCTCTTCGCCAGTAGGCTCATAGCGTAAGGCCATCCCCCAGCGCCGAAGCGGGTTTAAACTGCAAACACACACCTCAGTCAAACTGCTTGCAAAGTCGAGAAACGAAACCACACCATACCAACTAAATCCACAACATACCGAATAGCTGCCCATGCCCTGCATTCCACATACCAGCTCAGGCGCAACTGCAGAGCGGCTATGAGCGCGGAAGCCGGTTCAATGATCACAACGAGATGCTTTATGATCACGCGGCCGAGCCGAATGATCACAGGGCAGGTGTGTATGAGCGGTTGAGACTGGACTATGAGCGCTTGAGCGGATACTATGATCATCCGCCAACCTTCTTTGGCAGATAGCCGCACTCTCCGCCACCAGGCTCATGGCGTAAGGCAATCCCCCAGCGCCGCAGCGTATTTAAACTGCAAACACAACACACACTTCATTCAAACTGCCCGCAAAGTCGAGAAACGGAAGCACAAAAAAACTCCGCTGTTATTGCACAGCGGAGTCTTTCTTGTATTCGTTCATTCGGCGTACGCGGTAAATAATCAGAATGGCAGCGGCGACGATCAAGCCTTCCACGATCGGAAGGAAAAAAGCTAAAAACGTCAGCACTAGGCAGCCAATAAATAAAAACGTATATATAACCGCGTTCTGCCAAAAGCTGATCTTTTTTGCAAAACCAAGCTTGTACACAATAGCAGACATGATGAAAATGAGGGCCAACAGAATATAGCCGGCTACGTCGAAATTAGGCGCCAGTTCATAAACCATACGCGCAATTCCGGACATCCGATTGTAGACCATCTCTGAATCCTCTACTCTCATTCCATACATTCCCTTCTATCTATATTATTCGCCAAGTTTTTTTCTTTTATTTGCACGGTCACGTTCACTCTTATCAAGAACCTTCTTGCGTAAACGGATCGTTTGTGGCGTAATTTCACAATACTCGTCGTCCCCAATATACTGGAGTGCCTCTTCAAGTGACATAATACGAGGTTTTTTCGTTGTAACCGTCTGGTCTTTCGTAGCGGAACGAACGTTTGTCGCATGCTTGACTTTTGTCAAGTTGATCGTCAAGTCGCTGTCGCGGTTACTTTCTCCAACTACCATACCCGCATAGATCTCAGCACCCGTTTCAACAAACATGGTACCTCGGTCTTCCAGCTGCATCACACCATACCCTGTAACTGTTCCGTTTTCCATGGAAACAAGAACTCCATGACGGCGCCCGCCAATTTTACCTGATGTTACTGGCTTATAGCAATCAAATGTATGATTCAAAATACCATAGCCGCGAGTTAGTGTAAGGAATTCTGTTGTATAACCAATCAATCCGCGTGCAGGCACTAAGAAAATCAGACGAACTTGTCCATTTCCGTTATTGATCATGTCAATCATTTCACCTTTACGCTCACCGATAGACTCAATGATTGAGCCTGTGTGCTCTTCCGGTATATCAATTTGTACACGTTCAAATGGTTCTGAACGGACACCATCAATATCTCGGATGATAACTTGCGGTTTAGATACCTGAAGTTCGAATCCTTCACGGCGCATGTTTTCAATTAATATTGACAAATGCAGCTCACCGCGTCCTGAAACTATCCATTCATCCGGAGAATCTGTTTGATCTACACGTAAAGAAACATCTGTCTCCAACTGCTGATCTAAACGCTCCTGAATTTTACGCGCTGTTACCCATTTACCTTCGCGACCTGCAAAAGGGCTGTTGTTTACTAAGAAACGCATTTGAAGTGTCGGCTCATCAACGTGAAGTTCCGGAAGAGCTTCCGGATGATCAGTTGGGCAAACCGTCTCTCCAACGTCAATATTACCCATACCTGAAACGGCAACCAAATCTCCTGCATAAGCTTCTTCAACTTCTACTCTTTTAAGGCCCATAAAGCCATATAATTTGGTTACTCGAAGGTTTTTCACAGAACCGTCACGTTTCAAAACGGAAACTTGTTCTCCAACTTTCATTGTACCACGGAAAATACGTCCGATACCGATACGTCCAACATAGTCATTGTAATCCAAAAGTGATACCTGGAACTGCAACGGCTCTTCGCGGTTATCAACAGGTGCCGGAATATTTTCTAAGATGGAATCATAAAGAACACGAAGCGTGTCTTCTTGTGCAGCTGGATCCGGTGACAGACTTGCTGTTCCGTTAAATCCTGATGCATATACAACAGGGAATTCCAATTGCTCATCGTTTGCATCCAGCTCGATGAATAATTCTAACACTTCATCTACTACTTCTTCAGGACGTGCAAAGTCGCGGTCAATTTTATTAACGACGACGATTGGCTTCAAATTCGTTTCAAGTGCTTTCTTCAGTACGAAACGAGTTTGAGGCATACAACCTTCAAAAGAATCGACAACAAGGATCACGCCGTCTACCATGCGCAAGATCCGTTCAACTTCTCCACCGAAGTCCGCGTGTCCAGGTGTATCCATAATATTGATTTTTGTACCTTTATATTCAATAGCTGTGTTTTTAGCTAGAATCGTTATTCCGCGCTCACGTTCCAACTCATTGGAATCCATTGCTCGCTCTTCCACGTGCTCATTTGATCGGAAAATACCTGATTGTTTTAACAGCTGGTCAACTAAAGTAGTTTTACCGTGGTCTACGTGGGCGATAATTGCTATATTTCTAAGATCTGTACGCTCGTTTGTCATTTTTTCACTCCGTTTATCTTTTTTCAGATGTTCAACTGTGTTATTATAGCACAAGATAGTACAATTCAATAATATTTAATTTTATTTGGAGGGATTTTTTTGAAAAACATTAAGTGGATTTTCGTAATCTATTCACTTGCAGCTGTTTTGTCTATGTCTGCAATCGGCGTTGGAATAGGCATGCGCAGCATTTTACTTGTCGTTCTTGCCATCGTTGCCCTCGTCTTAATTATGGGTAATGGATTTAAAACAAAAGCCCGCATGCGTCGCGAAGGAACTCTATAAGCTCCTATTATATACAATTTTGCCGAAATATAGGTAAAGGGACTGCAAATTAAACCGCATCGGTTTAACAAACAGCCCCTTTTTTATTTTAGTCGGATATAATTTGTCAATATTTCTTTATGCAAGTTAGGACGTGTCACAATAAATGAGTCCGTTCCAAGTAAATGCGGTGCTTCCCCCTGCAAGTTTGTAGCCAGCGCCCCGACTTCCTGCGCAATGACGATGCCCCCCGCTATATCCCACGGCGCCAAGCGCATGGAAATATATGCATCAATTCTTCCAGATGAAACGTAAGCCAGCTCAATTGCCGCTGAACCGTATGAACGTGTCCCCCTGCAGCGAGTGACCAATTGAATAATCTTATCATTATCCACTTTTGCATTCGGCGCTACCCAGCTCGCATTGATACCGATCACCGCTTCTTCGAGAGGTGTGATTTCCAGCTGCGGAAGCCGCTCGTCGTTAAAGTAGGCACCTTCGTTTTTTGCTGCGTGGTATAAATCGTCCGCCATCACATCATATATGTAACCCAGCATCCCCACGCCGTCTACATAAATCCCCAATGAAATCGCAAAATTCCTTTTTTGATGGATAAAGTTCATGGTTCCGTCAATCGGGTCCAAAAACCACACCGTTCCATCCAATGAAGAAATTCGATCTCCAAATCCTTCTTCTGATACAATTTTGTGATCAGGAAAGTCTTCCTTTACCCGTTCAATGAAGAAACGTTCCACTTCTTTATCGATATTCGTTACTAAATCGTTAGCATCAGACTTTGAATCGATATCTATCGTATTAAAAAAGGACACACGTATTTTGTGGCCAGCTTCTTTTATCAACGATTTTGCATAGCGATCGATTGCATTAAGATTCATCTTGCCACCTCTTCCCATTCCGACTAGTGCTAGTATAACATAGAGCAGAAGGAACAAAAGAGAAAACGGTTACACCTGATTAAGTAAAAAGGCATCCCGTCACATTTTCTTCAATTCTGAAGTAAATGAGGGATGCCTCTTACTAATGATGGACTCTCACGCTGTGAAAACATCTAAAGTCTCCAGCTCATTATGAATCTCCGCCAAACGCTCTTTACTTTTCTCGACTTGTTTCGTGTCTTCTTCCTGCAATGCATCATACAGAGTAGCTAATTCGTAATCAAGTTCCAAATGCAGCGTCCGGAGATATTCTCTTTCCACATCTTCTTTACGAATAAAATGAACGACTTGTTTCATGAGTAAGCACCCCTTTAATTAGTTTTAGCTGAACTAACCGGCTTATAATAAGGTATGTGAAAATTCCGACTTTAAGTGGTTAGAAGCCTTGTTATTTTAAATTATTCCCCGTTTATTGATAAGATAAACGTAGACATTACAAACTGGAGGAGAATTTTATTGACTAGAACGTATTGGAACGCAAGTGATTTTGATGTTTTTTCGATTCATGGTCTGGAATATCGGATGGAGGCGCTGCAGGAAAAGATTCAGCCGAAGTTCAGAGATTTGGGAAATCATTTTTCACACCACCTTTCTGCGCATGGGAAGGGAGAATTTTTCCCGCACGTCGCTAAACATGCCAGACGGACAGTAAATCCGCCTAAAGATAGCTGGGTCGCTTTCGCTCCTGCCAAGAGAGGATATAAAGCGCTGCCTCACTTTCAGATTGGCTTATGGGGCACTCATTTATTCATCGTTCTGGCAATTATTTATGAAAATCCTGATAAAAAAGGAATTGCCGAACGACTGGAAAAGAATTTGGATGAACTTCTTTCCCTGCCCGAAGATTTTATTGTTTCCGGAGATCATATGAAGCCGGAAGCAGAGACAATCAGCGACACAGGCAGAGAAGGCCTCGAGAAAATTCTCGAGCGTCTGCAGACTGTCAAAAAAGCAGAATTTCTTGTAGGACGCCATCTGCCCGAAGAACAAGCAGTCAAAATGACAGAGGAAGAGTTTTATCGCTATGCGGATGAAACTTTCAATCGCTTACTTCCAATTTATGATATAGTAATCCATTCTTCCGATTGCTATTCATTGAAATGAAAAAACGATGACCGGAAATTTTCCAGGTCATCGTTTTTTTATATTTTCAACTGATCACCGGACACGCTTTCCTTCGCAAGTTTCACCACTCGGAAAGCAACATATCCACTGCTGTCTTCAAACTCTTTGCAGATCGTTTTTTCCTCTGCCATTGAGGGAACCACTTTTTTAAATAATCGATAGTGTTTCATAAAATCTTCCCGATCAACAGAAGATTCATATGCCTTCTCTACCTGGTTGAAAAAATCGATAACTGCAACCACTTCGTCAGTCGACCAATCCGCACGAAGCGGATATTGATACTCTGCCATCTATTGACCTCCTTATCCTTCGCTCCATTTTTTCCGCACCGCTTCAGCTTCACTGCACATCCGGGCAAACAGTTCCGCAACTGTCGGGACGTCTTTTATCATACCTGTAACTTGACCGGCCCAGCCGAACCCATCTTGTTCAGATCCTTCATGAATAAATTTACAGTTAGCTTCTCCACTAATATAATCTTTTAATCCTTCATAACCCGCGTCTTCAGATTCCAGTTGTAAAATCTTTGATGTCCACTCATTTGAAAGAGCACGTGCAGGCGCGCCGATTGTCCGCTTGATCACAGCGGTATCTGTCTCAGTGCAGGCCAGCAGCGCTTCGATGTAAGCCGGGGAAGCATCGACGCACTCTTTAGTTGCAATGAAACGTGTACCCATCTCAATACCCTCAGCACCTAACGCCTGTGCCGCCATCCAGCCGCGTCCGTCACCAATCCCGCCTGAACCAATTACTGGAATGCTTACAACGTCCACAATACGCGGAATCAGAACCATCGTGCCGACGTCATCGCGTCCAAGATGGCCACCGCCTTCCTGACCAACCGCAATGACAGCGTCCGCCCCAATCTCTTCCGCTTTTTGCGCCTGTCTCCTGGAGGCTGTCAGGACCAGTTTTTTCACCGAGGTTCCTTTCAGCATATCAAATAAAGGTGCAGGATTTCCGCCGGTCACAGAAATGATCTCGATATTTTCTTCCAGTGCCACTTCCACCATCGCTTCAAATGATCTTCCATGATTGCCGATTGCGAAATTTACACCAAATGGCCTGTCAGTCTTCTGACGCACTTTATGAATCTCCTGCTTTAATGCTTCTGGAGAAGGCAGACTCATAGCCGTAATCTGCCCCAGCCCGCCGGCTTCAGATACCGCCGCAGCAAGATCAGCATATGCTAAGTAGGCAAGTCCTCCTTGTACAATCGGATAGTCAATTCCAAATAACTCTGTCACTCTCGTATTCCAGTTCAAGGCCTCTCTCCTTTTCCATTGAAAAACAACCCATGAGAAATGTTTCCCATGGGCTGTGATATCATGCTGTTTTATTTTGTCATCATGTGGATCGGCTTTCCAAGAGCAACTTCAGCTGCTTCCATGGAAATCTCACCTAATGTTGGGTGTGCGTGGATCGTCATGGATACATCTTCAAGTGTCATGCCCGCTTCAATGGCTAAGCCCATTTCAGCAATCATGTCAGATGCATTTTCCCCAACGATTTGTGCGCCCAGAAGCAGCCCGTCTTCCTTGCGTGCAACCAGCTTCACGAAGCCTTCTGTTGCATCCAATGAAAGTGCACGGCCGTTTGCTGCGAACGGGAATTTACCGCTCACTACGTCATAACCTTCATCTTTAGCCTGTTTTTCATTCAAGCCGACAGTCGCAAGTTCCGGATCTGTAAAGCAGACAGCAGGAATTGCCATGTAGTCCACTTCCGATTTTTCTCCTGCAATAGCTTCAGCAGCCACTTTCGCCTCATAAGAAGCTTTGTGCGCCAGCTGAGGACCCGCTACAATATCACCGATTGCATAGACATTCGGCACATTTGTACGGCACTGCTTGTCTACTTCGATAAGACCGCGGTCAGACATATTCAAGCCTAGTCCTTCGAGACCAATTTCGTCTGTGTTCGGACGGCGGCCGACTGTTACTAAACAATAGTCCGCTTCCACTTTCACTTCTTCGCCTTTAGCTTCATACGTTACGATGACGCCGTCTTTTGTTTCTTCAACGCCTTTAGCAGATGCTTTTACAACTACTTCAACGCCTTTTTTCTTCAGGCCTTTTTTCACAATTTGTGTCATTTGTTTTTCAAAGCCTGCAAGAATATCGTCAGCACCTTCAAGAATCGTAACTTCAGAACCAAGGTTTGCATAAGCAGAACCCAGCTCAGTTCCGATATAACCGCCGCCGACAACGACTAGCTTTTTAGGAAGTTCTTTTAAAGCTAGCGCGCCTGTAGAATTGATTACACGGTCAGTGAATTTGAAAGATGGAATTTCAACAGGACGTGCACCAGTTGCGATGATCACGTTATTGAATTTATATGTCTGAGCAGATTTATCTGTCATAACTCGTACAGTATTCGCATCAACAAAATATGCTTCGCCTTCTACTGTTTCCACTTTATTACCTTTTAACAAACCTGAAACGCCGCCTGTCAATTTAGAAACTACGCTTTCTTTAAACTTCATTGCTTTAGAAAAATCCAGTTTGACAGATTCAGCAGTGATTCCCATAGCATCAGAATCTTGAGCTGCCACGAAACGGTGCCCAACAGAAATCAATGCTTTGGACGGAATACAGCCAACGTTTAAACAAACGCCGCCAATCGTATTTTTTTCTACAATCGTTACTTTCTGTCCAAGTTGCGCTGCGCGGATTGCTGCAACATATCCTCCCGGGCCTGAACCTACTACGAGTGTATCTACTTCAATTGGAAAATCTCCTACTACCATGTGCTTTACGCCTCCATTAATAAAAGTGATGGATTACCTAGTAATTCCTTAAGATAGTTTAACGCTAATTGTCCCGTTACGCCATCAATTACTCGGTGATCGAATACCAAAGATAATGCTAACATAGGTGCTGCTGTAATTTCACCATTTTTTACTACAGGTTTTTCAGATATTCTTCCGACACCTAAAATGGCTACTTCAGGGTGATTAATAATCGGTGTGAACCAAAGTCCGCCGGCAGAACCGATATTCGTGATGGTACAGGATGCACCCTTCATTTCTGCTGCCTGAAGTTTCCCGTCACGCGCTTTTCCAGCCAATTCATTCACTTCATTTGAAATATGGAATACGGATTTGCGATCTGCATTTTTCACGACCGGCACCATTAGGCCGCGGTCAGTATCTGCAGCGATCCCGATATTGTAGTAATGTTTCTGAATCAATTCTTCTGTTGCGTCGTCAAGTGACGTATTCAATTGCGGGAATTCACGCAAAGTCGCAACCAGCGCTTTCACTACATACGGCAAGTATGTTAATTTAATATCGCGCTCTGCTGCAATTGCCTTGAATTCTTTGCGGTGCGCAACAAGCGCTGTCACATCGACTTCATCGAGTAATGTAACGTGAGCCGCTGTATGTTTTGAATTCGACATGGCTTTCGAGATCGCTTTGCGCATCGGCGAAAGCTTTTCGCGAGTTTCAGGGAATTCACCTTCAAAAACAGGTTGTTGTTTCGGAGTTGACGTTTCTCCACCTGTCTGCTCCGCTGCTTCCTGAATTTCCACATTTTCAGTTGCCGGCTGCTGCTGTCCGCCAGCCTTGAATGTATCGATATCTTCTTTCAGTACACGGCCATTTTTTCCGCTGCCTGCAACTTGCACAATCATGACATCTTGCTCTCGCGCGTATTTACGCACAGAAGGCATCGCAATCACTCTGCGGTTTTCATCTGGACTCTCTGCAGGTGTTGAAGCTGTTTCCTTCTTCGGCCCAGCAGACGGTTTGTCATCTGCAGGCTGTTCAGGTTTCTTAGCCCCTTCCACACCAGCTGTTTCTTGCACCTGTTCATGTGATTTTTCTGCACTGGCTTCTTCTGAAGATGAATCCGCACTCTCGTCGTCTTCATGGTCAGGGATATCATGATCCGGCGCGTCGAAACGAACTAACTTGTCTCCGACTACCGCCACCGTACCTTCGCTGACATAGATTTCTTCGATAGTCCCTGAAACAGGGGACGGGATTTCCACAACTGCTTTATCATTTTGTACCTCTAACAGCGTGTCATCTTCCTGGATCGTATCGCCCGGTTTCACAAACCATTTTACGATCTCTCCTTCATGTATACCTTCTCCAATGTCTGGTAAACGAAATTCATAGGTCACGTAATTCACCCTTTCTGTAATATCCGGCATTCATTTCAAATCAACTTCATTCGAAATGAACACCGGACTCAATTAAAATGTTAGGACTTCTTTAGCTTTCGCTGCAATATCTTTCGCATTTGGCAGCCAAGTACTTTCACCGGCAGCAAATGGATACACTGTATCTGGAGCTGTTACCCGTAAAACAGGTGCTTCTAAACTTAGGATTGCGCGTTCTGTAATTTCTGCCACGACATTCGCTGCGATTCCCGCTTGGCGCTGCGCTTCCTGCACGACGATCGCACGGTTCGTTTTTTCTACTGATTTGATGATAGTTTCTACGTCTAACGGCTGGATCGTACGCAAGTCAATTACTTCAACCGAGTAATCTTCTTTTTCCAATGCTTCTGCCGCTTTCAGACTTTCCTGAACCATCGCACCGTATGCAATAATCGTCAAATCGTTTCCTTCGCGCTTGACATCAGCTTTTCCTAGAGGAATCGTATACTCTTCTTCAGGAACTTCCTGTCTGAATGAACGGTATAATTTCATATGTTCCAAGAAAATTACCGGATTATCATCTTTAATTGCCGAAATGAGCAATCCTTTTGCGTCGTAAGGAGTTGAAGGAATGACTACCGTCAGACCCGGCTGTGAAGCGACAATTCCTTCGAGACTGTCCGCGTGCATTTCAGGAGTCGCCACACCGCCGCCAAATGGCGCACGGATCGTAACTGGCGCGTTGAAATGGCCGCCTGTTCTGAAGCTCATTCTCGCCATCTGGCCGCTGACAGAATCCAGTACTTCGAATAAAAAGCCAAAGAATTGGATTTCCATAATCGGACGGAAGCCGGTTAATGCTAAACCGATTGCAAGCCCGCCAATACCGGACTCTGCAAGCGGCGTATCAAATACGCGGTCTTCCCCGAATTCTTTATGAAGTCCTTCCGTTGCCCGGAAGACACCCCCATTAGCGCCTACGTCCTCCCCGAAGAGTAAGACTTTTTCATCGTTTTTCAGTTCTGTTCGAAGCGCATCTGTGATCGCTTGAATCATTGTCATCTGTGCCATTGGTCAATTCGACTCCTTCCGAGCGTAATTATCTGCTTGTTCCTGTAAGTTAAACGGCATATCGCCTTTATACATGATTTTCATAAAGTCCGTTGCTTTTTGCTTAGGCGCTGCATCAGCTTTCTTGATCGCCTCTTTGATTTCTTCTTTTGCACGTTCAATCACTTTTTCTTCTGCCTCTTTGGACCAGATGCCCTTTTCTTCCAGATACGTTCTGAAACGGACGATCGGATCTTTCTTTTCCCATTCGTCGTCGATATCGGAAGTACGGTAGCGCGTCGGATCATCCCCTGCCATCGTATGTGGCCCGTAGCGGTAACACATAGTCTCAATAAGTGTTGGTCCGTCGCCATTGACTGCACGCTCTCTTGCATCGCGGGTTGCTACATATACTGCCAGCGGATCCATTCCGTCTACAAGTACACTCGGCATGCCTGCCGCCACACCTTTTTGTGCTAATGTTTTAGCCGCAGTCTGAACGTCGCGGTGAGTGGAAATCGCATACTGGTTATTCTGGATAATGAAGATTGCCGGTACTTTATATGCCCCCGCAAAGTTCAATCCTTCATAGAAGTCACCCTGAGATGTACCGCCGTCACCTGTATAAGTGATAACAACTGATTTTTGTCCTTTTTTCTTAAATCCTAGACCCACACCCGCTGCCTGAATATATTGCGCGCCGATAATGATCTGCGGAGGGAAGATATTCAACCCGTCCGGAATGATGCTTCCTTCATAATGGCCTCTTGACCAAAGGAATGCCATTTCTAACGGCCAGCCGTGGAACAAGAGCTGAGGCACATCGCGGTATCCCGGAAGAATGAAATCATCTTTTTCCAACACGTATTGAGATGCCAGCTGTGAAGCTTCCTGACCTGCAGTAGGTGCGTAGAAACCTAATCTGCCCTGTCTGTTCAATGAAATAGAGCGCTGATCCAGAATTCTTGTATAGACCATGCGGTTCATCAACTCGACTAATTCGTCGTCAGAAAGTTTCGGATCCAACTCCTTATCCACAATCTTTCCTTCTTCATTTAAAATTTGTACCATTTCAAATTGGCTTTCAATCAATTGAAGCGCTTTCACCGGATCATATTGATTTCCTTTTTTAGCTACCATATCTGACTCTCTCCTTTATATCTGTATTATATTGTTTTCTAATAAAATGAATACAACGTGGTATATTTTTTAGTATACTCAAAACTGAGCGCGCGGTCAACCATTGTAATCATAGAGTTTCCGTCATTTATCATAGTTTCACAAAAACAATCTGTACTAAGACAACTGCACTTCTGTATTGGTACACCACAACCGTATTCCCTATTTTTCTTGTTATATCAACTTCTCTGAACTCCGTAAAAAAGCAGGGAACACTCTCCCTACTTTTACTTTCCTTATTTAGCCTCTTCTAAACTTTCTAAAACACGCGCTCCCAGCCGATTAACTTCAGCGGTTGATTCATTAAACTCATCAATCGACTGCTGAATGGCAACAGCCAATCCATTTATTTCTTTCACTTTCCTCTGCAGCTGACTCGCACGGACTTCCCGATCTTCTAATTGAGTGTATAACTGAGTCTGTGCATCGATGAGTTTTTTATAATCCATTATGAATTTTTCATGCAAAATATATCGTTCTTCTAGCGTACCCAGCATTTTGTCCACAGTTTTCTTATCTTTTGGTTTTAACACCTTCATCAATTCATCTACTTCATTTGTTTCATCCTTCGCTTCGCTGAGAGCCGTTTCCTCCTTTTCTATCATTTCCATTCTGTTCCCCGACGATTTTTTTAATGAAGCGACCTGCTTCTTCACTTCAGGATATTGTTCCTGCGTAAGCTCCATTGTCTGGGTAAATATCTTTTGTTCTTTCTCTTCCTGTTGATTTAACTTCTTTACAACGCTCAGACTTTGCGATTCTTTTTCATTAATTGCCGCCAGCGCGTCTGTCAGCTGCTGTTTCTCCGATGTTTCTTCAGAGCAGGCGACAAGCAGTAAAGCTATAGATAGCAACAGCATGATCTTTTTCAACATAAAACCTCCTATTTATCTCATACATTTCTCTTTCCCCATTTTTCAGCTTCGTTTATACTTAGTGTAAACTATATACTACTCACCATATCCGAAGGGAAGAATTAAAATGATATTAATGAATGACATTATACGTGAAGGTCACCCTGCATTGCGCGCAAAAGCAAAAGAGATGACCTTTCCATTAAGTACAGAAGACCGCCAATTATGCGATGATCTGCTTGAATACATCGTCAACAGCCAGGATGACGAGCTTTGCGAGAAATATAACTTGCGCTCAGGCATCGGGTTGGCGGCACCGCAAGTGAATGCCTCAAAGAGAGTCTTCGCCCTGCACATTCCGGACGAAGAGCCGCCGCTGACGAACTTCATTGCCATCAATCCAAAGATCATCAGTCATTCCGTAGAAAAGACGTATCTGTCTTCCGGTGAAGGCTGTCTGTCTGTAGATCGTGAAGTGGAAGGTTATGTACCGCGCTATTCCCGTATTACCATCAAAGCGTTTGATAAAGAAGGCAACCCGATAAAAAAACGACTGAAAGGATTGCCTGCAATTGCATTCCAGCACGAGCTGGATCACTTGAACGGTATCATGTTCTATGACCATATTGATGAAAACGCTCCTTATAAGGATATTGATGGAGCTTCCCCATTTGAGAGAGAGTAAAGGAAAAAACCTTGACAGAACAGCAAGATTATGCTATAGTCTTGTCAAGGAGTGATGACGCCATGTATAAACGTCTGAAACGCAAATTGCTTAGACGACTTAATGGCCTGCTCGGTAAAAAGACGATTGCTTAGATATTTACGCCTGCCAAGTAATTGGTGGGCTTTTCTTTATTTTAAAGCATTTAAATGCTATTATTGAAAATATGTCTTATATCGAACGATAAAAAGGAGAGTTCATTATGATCTTTAAAGTTTATTACCATGAAAACGTACACCAAGTACCAGTCCGCGAAAACACACAAAGCCTGTACGTAGAAGCAGAAACAGAGAAAGCAGTGCGTGATCAGCTGCAGGATCGCCAAATTATGATTGAATTTATTCAGAAGCTGGAAGGCGAGCATTTAGAGTACGAACAAGCTTCTTCGCATTTCCAGGTTGAGCAGGTCTAATTTATGAAATCAATTAAAAATAATGAAACAGCCGTTTTCGCTCTGGGCGGACTAGGTGAAATCGGTAAGAATACGTATTGTGTGCAATTCCAAGATGAAATCATCATCATTGATGCCGGAATCAAATTCCCTGAAGATGAACTGCTGGGCATTGACTATGTCATTCCAGATTATACCTATCTTGAGCGCAATGTCGACAAGATCAAAGGGCTTTTTATCACACACGGGCACGAAGACCATATCGGCGGAATTCCTTATCTTTTGAAAAAGATAAATATCCCGGTATACGGCGGGAAACTTGCGATTGGATTGCTGCGCAATAAACTTGAAGAGCATGGATTGCTCCGCACAACAAAGCTTCATGAGATAGAGGAAGATGATTTTATTAAATTCCGTAAAACATCCGTCTCTTTCTTCAGAACGACGCACAGTATTCCCGATGCTTATGGAGTCGTAGTGAAGACACCATCCGGAAACATTGTGCATACGGGAGACTTTAAATTTGATTTTACACCTGTCGGAGAACCCGCCAACTTGCATAAGATGGCGAAAATTGGCAGTGAAGGCGTGCTTTGCCTTCTGTCTGATAGTACAAACGCTGAAATCCCGAATTTCACCATGTCAGAAAGAAAAGTCGGCGAAAGTCTGAATGATATTTTCCGTACAGTAGACGGCCGTATTATTTTTGCAACGTTTGCATCGAATATTCACAGGCTGCAGCAAGTAATTGAAGCAGCACAGAACTTCGACCGCAAAGTTGCAATCTTCGGACGAAGCATGGACAACGCCATTACAATCGGAAGAGAGCTTGGCTACATCGACGCACCGAAAGACCTGTTCGTAGATGCGCAGTCACTTAATCGTCTGCCAGCCAACAAAGTCATGATTCTGTGTACAGGAAGCCAGGGAGAACCTATGGCCGCTCTGTCACGCATCGCGAACGGCACACACAGACAAGTGCAGATTCAGCCTGGAGATACGGTGATCTTTTCTTCATCTCCGATTCCAGGAAACACGCTCAGCGTGAATAAAACAATAAACTCCCTGTTCCGTGCAGGCGCTGAAGTAATTCACGGGCCGCTGAACAATATCCATACGTCAGGCCACGGTTCACAGGAAGAGCAGAAACTGATGCTGCGTCTCATTAAGCCAAAGTACTTCATGCCGATTCACGGCGAGTACCGGATGATGAGCATGCACTCCGAACTTGCCGTTGATTGTGATGTTGAACCTGATAATATCTTTATTATGGGGAACGGCGATGTGCTCGCTCTTACTGATGATTCGGCAAGACTTGCCGGCCGTGTACCTTCCGGAGATGTGTACATCGACGGCAGCGGAATCGGAGATATCGGCAACGTGGTACTGCGCGACCGCCGTATTCTATCGGAAGACGGATTGGTCATTGTCGTAGCTACTATTGATACAAAGAAAAACAGATTGGTATCCGGTCCTGATTTAATTTCCCGCGGATTCGTTTACATGCGTGAGTCCGGCGCGATGATCAACGAAGCGCAGTATATGCTGTCCAAGACATTGCAGCGTAAACTGGCAAGCAAGCCCGACTCCGTTAATCAGCTGAAGAGCGAAATTATTGATACACTGGTTCCGTATCTTTACGAGAAAACGAAACGCAAGCCAATGATTCTTCCAGTAATTATGGAACTGTAAATAAAACACCAAAAAGCAAGTGCATTTTTGCACTTGCTTTTTGGTGTTTTCAGATAGTGTGGATTGAATTGGTGTGATTCCGCTGCTCGACTATGCAGGCAGTTTGAATGGGGTTCGTGTTTGCAGTTTAAACACGCTTCGGCGCTGGGGGATTGCCTTACACCATGAGCCAGCTGGCAAAGACCGCGCCAGTTGTCTCATGGCAACGGCTAACCCCGCAGTTGCGCCTTCGCTGGTATCGAGAATGTATATCATATTGCTTATTTGCAGAGTGCGTGTTTGGTTGGTGTGATTCCGGTTTCACGATTTTGTAATCGGATTAATCGCAAGAATCAAATCCTTTGCAGAGTACTAAGTTTTGCATGAAACACTTAATCTATTGTAATAGTCTATGATGTTATGCTCATACTGCCTACTCACACAAAAAGTATAAAGCACCTGCATAGTGTACCGAAGTGGAAGGCGGCGACTCGGGGAGGATCAGCCCGATAGGATGAGACAACTAAAGGGAGAGAAGCGACCAGTTGGCTCACCGAGGGCCCTCCCGAAAGCGTCCGCCTGAAACGCAGGGAAACGGTCTCTCACCACTTACTATTCTTTAATGCAATGCCTTACGCTCAAATCGGTGAATGTCCAAATCAGAACCGATGACGATCAAAACATCATTCACTTCGATCTGCTCAATCGCCTGCGGTGACACCAATATATGGGTGCCTCTCTTGATCGCGACGATATTTACCCCATACTTTGCACGTATATCCAAATCAATCAAAGAAGAACCTGCAATATAATTATTCGCCTGAATCTCCACAATAGAATACTCGTCAGACAGCTCCAGGTAATCCAAAATATTATTGGACACCAGATTATTCGCAATCCGCTTCCCCATATCCCGTTCAGGATGGACAACTTGGTCTGCTCCGATTTTCCGCAGCACTTTTTCATGATAATCATTTTGTGCCTTTACAGTAATCCGCTGCACACCTATCTCCTTCAAGATAAGAGTCGTCAGAATACTTGACTGGATATTCTCACCAATCGCAATAACCACATGCTCAAAATTCCGGATACCTAAAGACCGTAAAGCCGCCTCATCTGTTGTATCTACTGCGACCGCCTGTGTAGCAATATTCGCATATTCCTCCACACGTTCCTGTGAAATATCAATTGCCATGACATCTGCTTCCAGTTCAATCAGTTCTCTAACGATGCTTCCGCCAAACCGCCCGAGACCGATCACTACGAATTCTTTTTTCATCACATTGCTCCTCACATCAAAATCTGTGCTATCGCAAACCCATTTTAAATTTCAGGAATAACTCATTATACACGCCAAGCGTCTCTAATCCTAAATTCTCATACACTTCGAGATTTTCCCTCGCCTCTTCATTCGGATAAAAACGTTCATCCGTAACCGTTTCTTCATCCATAAAAGCAAGAGCTTCCTTATTAGGGGTGGAATAACCTACATACTCTGCATTCTGGGCAGCTACTTCGGGCTCCAGCATGAAATTAATAAATTTATAAGCACCTTCAATATTTTTTGCTGTTTTCGGTATAACAATATTATCAAACCAAAGATTAGAGCCTTCTTCCGGCACAATATAATCGATGTCTTCATTTTCCGAGATCATATCCGCTGCCTGACCTGACCAAGTGAGTGCGACAGATGCTTCATTATTGATCATCAGCTGCGTCACTTCATCTCCAATTACAGCTTTCACATTCGGTCCCATCGTTTCCAGTTTATCCGTCGCCTCTTTTAACTGTTGCAGACTTGTGGAATTCAGTGAATAACCGTAGGAATTTAATGCGACGCCTATAACTTCTCTCGCACTGTCGACTAAGATGAGTTTTTGGCGAAGTGAGGCGTCCCATAAGCTTTCCCAGCTTTCAAACGTCTGCCCTTCTAATAGTGACGGATTATAAGCAATGCCCAGTGTCCCCCAAAAGTAAGGAATGGAGTACGTATTGTCCGTATCAAACGGTAAGTTCATAAAGTACGGATCGATATTTTTGATATTCGGAATCTTACTGAAATCTAAAGGGATCAGCAATTCCCTGTCCTCCATCATTTGAACGGCATACTCCGAAGGGACCGATAGATCGTAGGAGGTTCCGCCCTGTTCGATCTTCCCCATCATGCCTTCATTCGAATCAAAGGTTTCATAAATGACTTTGATGCCTTCCCGCTCTTCAAATTGCTTCAAAAGATCAGGATCGATATACTCGCCCCAATTATAAACCGTAATCGTATCTTTTCCGGCGCCCCCCGCTTTATGTTCCAGCTGGTAGTTCGTAAACAGCAAGGCAAAAGAAACGAGCAGGATTGCTGCAGCACCGCTGACAAGGCCTTTCATCGCTTCACCCCCTGATCTGCTTTCCGGCTGCCGATCATATAATAACCAAGCACCAGGACCATCGTAATAACGAAAATCAAGCCGGACAGCGCATTAATCGTCAGCGTAATGCCTGTACGTGCCATCGAGTATATTTCTACGGACAGTGTAGAAAAACCATTGCCCGTCACGAAGAAAGTTACCGCGAAATCATCCAATGAATAGGTTAATGCTAAAAAGAAACCCGCAAAAATCCCCGGCTTAATATAAGGAAGCACAACGCGGGTCAGCACGTCTTTTCGCGACGCTCCGAGATCGAGCGCGGCATCCACCAATGTTGTACTCATTTCCTGCAGTTTCGGCAGCACCATGATCACTACAATCGGAATACTGAACGCAATATGCGAAATCAGTACAGATGCGAAACCGAGTTTCACGCCAATTAAAGTGAATAAAATTAGGAAGGATGCCCCTATAATAACATCAGGACTGACAATCAAAATATTATTGAGTGACAGGATCGTCTGCCTCATGGATTTATTTCGCATGAAATAGATCGCAAGTGCACCGATCACTCCAATCGTTGTAGACAGCAATGCCGACAGTAAAGCGATAATGACAGTATTCATAACAATGATCAACAAGCGGGTATCTTGAAATACTGCCTGATAGTGTTCCAGCGTAAAGGATTCAAAATTTGACATGCCGCCGCCCGAATTGAAAGAGTAATATATCAGATAGAAAATCGGCGTATACAAAATCAGGAAAACAACCGCCAGATAGATTTTCGGCAGATTACTTAACTTTCCCATTTGCATTGCCCCCTTTCTCTTTCCCGGATGTCAGCACCATGATTAAGAACATGAAAATAATTAAGAATACAGCGATCGTTGAACCCATTCCCCAGTTCTGCGTGACCAGAAACTGCTGTTCAATCGCAGTCCCGAGTGTAATTACTTTATTCCCGGCGATCAGCCGTGTAATCATGAACAAAGAGAGCGCCGGTATGAATACGACCTGCACGCCCGATTTCACTCCGTCAATCGTCATCGGCCAGATCACCCGCTTAAATGTCACCCACGCATTCGCTCCCAGATCCTTTGAAGCATCCAGCAGCGCAGGATTTATTTTATCCAACGAATTGAATATTGGTAAAATCATAAACGGAATAAATATGTAGACAGAGACAAAAACAAAACTAAAATCAGTAAAGAGTATTTGCTGGCTGCCGATCCCTATTGTATCCAAGAAAGCATTAATCGGTCCGTACAGCCCCATCAGGCCGATGAAAGCATATGTCTTCAGCAATAGATTAATCCACGAAGGAATAATGATCAGCAAAAGCCACAGCTGCTTGTGCTTGGTTTTCGTTAAGAAATAAGCGGTTGGATACGAAATGAGCAACGAGAAGAAGGTAATCAAAAAGGCATACCAGAACGAACTCATCGTCAGCTTAAAATAGACGGACGTGAAAAAGTTGCGGTAATTGCCGAGCGTTAGATTTCCTGATAGATCAAAGAAGGAATAATAGACAATAACCGCTATCGGCGCGAGCACAAACAGCAGCATCCACACAGCATACGGCACGGCATATATAAAGCGCAGCGGATTATTCTTCATCTTCCGCCACTCCAAACGATTCAAGACGCGCATCAAAATCTTCTTCCGATTCATTTAAACGCATGACGTGTATATCAACCGGCGCAAAATCCAAGCCGATCATCGTGCCGACATCCGCAGGCTTCGTGGAATGGACAAGCCACTCATTGCCGTCCGCATCGTAGGTGGACAGCTCGTAATGGACCCCTCTGAATAATTGCGTATCCACGGTGACACTCAGCTTCCCCTGCTCGACAGTCGTCATTTCCAAATCTTCCGGACGGATCACGATATCCACTTTTTCATTCGGGTAAAATCCGCCGTCCACACATTGAAATTGCTTGCCTGTAAACTCCACCAGATAATCTTCTACAATCTTGCCCTTGACAATATTTGATTCCCCAATGAAATCAGCAACAAATCGGTTGATCGGTTCGTCGTAAATATCAATAGGGGTTCCGGATTGCTGAATTTCCCCGTTATTCATCACAAAAATTTCATCTGACATGGCAAGAGCTTCTTCCTGGTCATGCGTGACAAACACGAAAGTTTTCCCCAGGCGCTGCTGCAGTTCACGCAATTCATACTGCATCGCGGAACGAAGCTTCAGATCAAGCGCAGACAGCGGTTCATCCAGCAGAATGACTTCAGGGTCATTAATAATTGCACGCGCAATCGCTACCCGCTGACGCTGTCCGCCAGACATTTCCGTTATTTCGCGGTTTTCATAGCCATCCAGGTTAACAAATTTAAGCGCCTCTTTTACTCTGCGGTCGATGTCATTCTTTTTCACTTTTTTTATGCGCAGACCGAATGCGACATTTTCATAAACGTTTAGATGAGGAAACAGTGCATAATCCTGGAATACGGTGTTGACTTGCCGTTCATTTGCCGGCACGGAATTAATTTTCTTTCCATTAAAGAAGATGTTTCCGTCTGTTGCTTCCGTGAAACCTGCAATCAAGCGCAAAATAGTTGTTTTTCCGCACCCTGAAGGCCCGAGCAATGTATAGAACTTCCCCCGCTCCATTTCAAATGAAACGCGGTCGAGAACAGTCGTTGATTCGTTGTATCGTTTTGTAACGTTTTCAAAGCGAATAATCGGTTGATTGGTCAATATGATTCCTCCCTGCAGTGACATGTAGTCGAGTACTTCAATATGAAGTCTTGTAAACCTAATCATTATACACAAACTATCAGCTAAAGCAAATATAGTCTTGTTTTACAGCCGAAATTTAGATGCAGGAATATGGTCATGAAAATTGTTTTTTCGCGTATGTCATAGTAAAATGAAACCATCTATTAAGGAGGGATTCAGTTGGAAGACCACTTGTTTTTTTATTTGGACTCTGATGCCAAGCGGAATCGAAAATCAGAATCATCTACAAGAGAAAATCAGCTTGAAGGAATTTTTCTGATGAATAATAATAAGATCCGTACATGGAAAGAAATGGCTTCTCATTGTATTGAATGCATGGAGACACTTCATTACAGCGATGAGTTCGATGCACGTTATTGTAAAGATTGTGATGAGTGGCGAGAGATGATTTGTGATCCGAGTTGCGAAACGTGTCAAATACGTCCTTTAAAGCCTTCTGACTGCCAACAAGATTTTGAGTAAACTATAAATAGTTTACCCAAATCCTTTACATATAAGACTTTATCTTGTTTTTAATAATAATTATTATCTTCAAGTCATTCTAATTGTATTTGGATTCATTATTTGATATTCTATATAAGAATTGTGCAGCTCAGATATGATTCTGCACAAAAGATAATTGGAGGGATTTATATTATGGCTGAACGCATGGTAGGTAAACAAGCTCCAGATTTCACAATGGAAGCAGTATTGGCTGACAAATCTTTTGGTAAAGTAAGTTTGCAGGACAACATTAAAAATGACAAATGGACTGTACTTTTCTTCTATCCAATGGATTTCACATTCGTATGTCCGACAGAAATCACTGCGATGTCTGACCGCTATGACGAGTTTGAAGACTTAGATGCAGAAGTAATCGGTGTTTCTACTGATACAATCCATACTCACCTTGCTTGGATCAATACAGATCGCAAGGAAAATGGTCTTGAACAACTTAAATACCCATTAGCAGCAGATACGAACCACACAGTATCACGTGATTATGGCGTATTAATCGAAGAAGAAGGTATCGCATTGCGCGGCCTTTACATCATTAACCCTGAAGGAGAACTTCAGTATCAGACAGTTTTCCATAATAATATCGGGCGTGACGTGGACGAGACTCTTCGTGTTCTTCAAGCATTGCAAACCGGCGGCCTATGCCCTGCAAACTGGCGCCCGGGTGAAAAAACACTTTAATTTTGTACAAGCGTCCCCACGTATTACATCAATCGTGGGGATTTTTTGACAACTACTATAGTTTGCTAGGAGGAACTCTTGATGAAATTACGTACACCAATGCCTGAACTTGATGGTGCAACCGCTTGGTTAAACGGCGAAACTTCTAAATCTGAATTGGTTGGTGAAAAACCGACACTGATTCATTTCTGGTCTGTCAGCTGCCATCTTTGTAAAGAAGCAATGCCAGACGTCAACAGCTTCAGAGATAAATATAAAGAAGAGTTGAACGTAGTAGCTGTACATATGCCGCGTTCAGAAGATGATGTGGATCTTGAGCAAATCAAGGAAGTTGCTGCTGAACACGACATCATTCAGCCAATCTTCGTAGACAGCGAACTAAAACTGAACGATGCATTCGAAAATCAGTATGTCCCTGCGTACTACGTATTCGATAAAGACGGCCAGCTTCGCCATTTCCAAGCAGGCGGCAGCGGCATGAAGATGCTGGAAAAACGCGTCAATCGTGTACTGGACGAAATGAAAAAAGAAGATTAATTTCTCAACGGCTCCTTCTTAGAAGGGGCCGTTTTTTATTTAGCTGGATTTAATTCGAGTATTCCGGTCCTTCGCCAAAACATGTACTTGACAGTTTATTTCATGAGCAGTTTGAGATTTGACTATGATTGCGCAGGGTAGGATGATAAATGGGGGGGATACCGTTTCCCTGCGTTCCAGGCGGACGCGTTCCGGAGGGCCCTCGGTGAGCCAACTGGTCGCTTCGCTCCCTTTAGTTGTCTCATCCTATCGGGCTGATCCTCCCGGAGTCGCCGCCTGGAACGAAGGTACACTGGCTAGTGTTTCAATACTTTCTTTATGAGTAGGTTGTATGAGCATAATATCTGAGATTATTACGATAGGTAAGGTGTTTCATGCAAGACTTAGTATTCTGCAAAGGCTTAGATTCTTTTGATCAATGCGTTTACAAAGTCGAGAAACGAAAACAGGCCAACTCTATTCACTCCCTGCAAAAAAGCAACATGTCATACATTCTCCATACCAGCGAAGGCGCAACTGCGGGGTCGGCCGTTGCGATGAGACTGCTGGCATGCCCTTCGCCAGTAGGCTTATCGCGTAAGGCAATCCTCCAGCGCCGAAGCGGGTTTAAACTGCAGCATGATTTTCGCAATACATACATGACAAGTTGTCAAGAACTAATTTTGGCACAGACCCAATATTCTATCAAAAAAACTTTACTGCCAGCTTAAGTCTAAGCAAGTGTATTAGCTTTTTTTATATGATACGATAGAGAAAAAGTTTCCAGAAAGCGAGCACACATATGCCTCAAAACTCAAATAATCTCGCCCTTTATATTTTAATGTTCAACATGTTCATCGCAATGGCAGGCGTCGGCCTCATCATTCCTATCATGCCGGAATACTTAGGAACCTTCGGCGTAGCGGGACAGGCTCTTGGATTGCTGATCGCGATCTTTTCATTCGCCCAGTTCATTATGTCGCCTATTTCAGGTAATCTTTCCGATCAGATCGGCAGGAAAAAGATTATTGTTATCGGTTTAGTTATTTACGGACTTTCTCAATTAGCCTTCAGTTTATCAACAGAGCTCTGGATGCTGTACGTCTCCCGCTTCTTTTCGGGATTCGGCGCCGCCTTTATCATTCCACCTACCATGGCATTTGTTGCCGATATTACATCACTCGAAAAGCGCGGACGCGGAATGGGTCTTCTCGGGGCTTCCATGTCCTTAGGTTTCATGATTGGACCTGGAATCGGAGGCTTTCTGTCAAATATCAGCCTATCATTTCCCTTCTATGCAGCTACAGGCGCATCGATTTTCGCAGCCATTGTTTCTTTACTGTTCCTGCCTAATCCAAAACCCGTACTGCAAGGAACACCGACAAATGAAAACTTATTCCAGCAGATGCGACGGTCAACAAAAACTCCCTATTTTGTTATGCTGATTGTCATGTTTGTCTTTTCATTCGGATTGGCTAACTTCCAGTCGACCATTTCACTGTATGTGGACCATAAGTACGGTTACACACCATCACAAATTGCCGTAATTATCACAGTGGGCGGATTTGTGGGGGTTATCATCCAGACATTCGTTATCGACCGGCTGTTCAGGCGCTTCGGCGAGATGCGAATTATTTTGATCAATCTCGTGGTCGCAGCCGCTGCTATGCTGTGCATTTTATTCGTCAATACATTCTTTACCATTCTATTCGTTGCGACAGTATTCTCTACTGCCACTTCGCTGCTGCGCCCTGCGGTTAATACACTCGTATCAAAGCTGGCCGGTAAGGAACAAGGCTATGCTGCAGGCATGATGAACGCCTATATGAGTCTGGGCAATATGATCGGACCGGCGACAGCGGGCTATATTTTCGACATGGATATACGGTCGCCGTATATTGTCGGGACGACTATTTTACTGCTATGCTTTATATTAGCTTCAACATGGGCAAAGCAGAAGAAAACATTGCTTGAATCCGCCCGTACTACATAAAAAAAAGCTTTCCCCTATTCAGCGGGAAAGCCTTTTTTATTGCTCCTTGCGCAAGATTTCTGCATACTTCTGCACGATCTCGACAAAAGCATTTACTTGTTTTAATTCGAAAGTGGAATTATAGCCGATCAGCCAAGTATCTCTCGTCAGTTCAAACTCTTCTTCACTGTTCAGCAAAGGAATACGATTTACCCGCTCATCTCCCGAAAGAGTAATGGAAGGCAAGATCGCGTAACCAACGCCATTCAAAGCAAGCTGTTTACACGTTTCAATCTGATCTACAATAATCTGGCGGCTTGGATTTTGATTAAAATGTTTATGCCACCAGCGCTGAATTTCCATATAATAATTGGAATCACTTTTAAATTGAATAAAATGCCGATCCGTGTCTTTTAGCTCGTCAATTGTTGAGATTTCCCGATCTACCAAATAGAGCTGATCCCTGAATAAATACACCCGGTTACTTTTCCAATCTGTCTGCCCTCTGACAATACCGATATGCGCCTCGCCTTCATACAGAGCTTTGGAAATTTCAGAACTCCAGCCGGTCATCAAAGAAATTTTGGCATCCGGATATAATGTCACATAATCTTTCAGAACCTGCGGCAGCCACGTCTGGCCAATAATCGAGGCACAGGCAATTTTCAGCGTTCCATGGACTTTGTCTTCAAGCGATGCGATCATCTCGAGAGTTTCATCTCGTTTTGCCAGGGACTCTTTTGCATACGCAATCACATGCTCCCCCGCAGGCGTAGGTTCCAGCCCCTTCTGCGAGCGAATAAACAGCAGCATTCCCCACTCTTTTTCAATGGTCTGCAGACGTTGTGACAAGGCAGGCTGCGATAAATGCAGACGTTCTGAAGCTTTGCGCATATTTCCTTCTTCCGCTAACGCTTTTATAATATCAAGCTCAGTTGTTGACATGTTCATACACCTTTCCTCTTGGAATTCGTAAAATCAGCAAAAGACTGATCAGCGCGAAGACGAATATTGCCAGGAAGACCCAATGCAGAGAATTTGCCAGACCTTCCTGCAAACTCACCAGCTCATGAGACGGAATAGATTTACGGCCTTCATTCGTCAGCATCGTATTGACATCGTCAATTGTGTTCGACAGCTGATTAGAGGCGAAGTATGACAGCAGAGCGCCGTTCAATATTGCACCGAATACAGATGCACCGATTGTATTGCCAAAGTTTTTCATGAACATATTTGCAGCTGTTGCTGAACCTCTCTGCTCGCGGGGCACGGCTCCTTGTATGGTGACGATGAAAGATGTATTCGTCAGACCCATTCCGACCCCGATAAAGAAACTGGAACAAGCTGCCCAGACAGGCCCCAAAACAGCAGTCATGAAAACGAACATCAGTGCACCGATCACTAATGAAATTCCGCCTGCAAAAGATACTAGAAACGGACCGAACCGCAACAATAAATGTCCGGCCATTGAAGAAGCTAAAGGCCAGCCGATCGACATAGTGGTCAGTGTAAATCCGGCAATAATCGCCGGCTGCTCCATCACTCCGGAAACATAGGTGGGAAGATAAGATGAAATTCCAATTAAAATAATACCAGTTGTTAAAGACACCAGATTCGCATACAGAATTACAGGGTTTTTCCATATACTGAATGAAATCAAAGGATTTGCAGCCTTTTTTTCCTGACTGAAAAACAAAAAGAACATAACAGCTGACAGTGACAGCAGCAATAAACTGATGGCTGACAGACGGCCGAAAGCCTGACCTCCTTCCACAAGCCAGATCAGAATGGAAGATAATCCTGCAGTTAACAGAAAGGCACCTTTATAATCGATGGAGGCTTTCTGAGTCCTTTTCGGCTCATGCAGAAACAGGTAAATCCCTGCCATTGACAGAAGTCCAAGCGGCACATTGACCCAAAATACAAACTGCCAGTTGACGTATTGGACCAGCAATCCGCCGATGACCGGGCCCGATACTGCGGAAATCCCCCACACGCTTGACAGATAGCCTTGGATTTTTGCGCGTTCTTCTGTTGTGTAAATATCGCCTACGATTGTTGTCGCTATCGGCATAACCGCTCCGGCACCCAGTCCTTGAATCAGACGATAGACAATAAGCTGTTCCATTGAAACTGCAAAGCCACATAGGACTGAACCCAGTAAAAAGATGGCCAATCCGATAAAGAAAACAGGTTTTCTGCCGAAAATATCCGCAAGTTTTCCATAAATGAGGACAGTGACCGTGCTCATTAGCAAGTAAGATGAAAAAATCCAGCTGTAGCGCGAAAAGCCGCCAAGTTCTGAAGCAATTGTCGGCATCGCAGTCGTAACGATGGTCGCTTCCACTGCACTGACAAACATTGCAAGCATAACGGCGGCAATTACAAGCGGCTTTTTAGTTTCTTTTTGCAAGTCTCTTCTGACTCCTTTCTATAAGAAAAAGACTCCAGTAAGGGAGCCTTTTGTATAAATCTACTCTTGAAATTTGTTGCTAGTCTGCAATTCTCTTTTACTGAGAGCTATAAATATATTTCTTGAATTCTTTTAAAATCACTCGTCTTGTTAAAATCCCCGCAAATGTACCGTCTTC
Source organism: Sporosarcina sp. NCCP-2331 (assembly GCF_023707945.1). Classification (NCBI taxonomy): domain Bacteria; kingdom Bacillati; phylum Bacillota; class Bacilli; order Caryophanales; family Caryophanaceae; genus Sporosarcina; species Sporosarcina sp. NCCP-2331. Next base: position 61,575 of record NZ_BRCD01000016.1, on the reverse strand, counting down.
TTCTGTCACACAAAGAAACGGATGATTAATTAATAGATCCATAGCACGCTGAAACCGATCCGTCACACGAATAGTAGGAAGTGAAGTATCCATAATTTCATCCACTTTAATATCTTCCAGCCGTTCATATTCAATGCGTTCCATCCCCAATATGGAATCTGTTATCATACCAATCCCGAGCAAACCTTTTAAATGATACTGATGGTCCAGCACAGGAATGGCAGAATAACCTGTCTTCGTTAAAACGAGAAGAGCGTGTTCTGCGTTATTGCCGATTTGTACATGGGCAACTTTTTCCGAAGAAATGATCTGATCGGCTATTGGTGCAAAGAGAAAATCTTTATTATTTATAGAAACCATACCTAATCGCTCCTTCTGTTCATCATCAAATACAAAATGTCTAAAAGTTCGTCTGCCTGTATCCATTCCATCATACCACAATTAGCCTTTTTTAACCTCAAAAGAAGGATAGTTTCCACAAACAAAAAACCTCTTTCGTTAATAGAAAGAGGCCCAGTAATAAAATATGACAATGAAGGTAAAGACAGATGCGACAAGTATAATCCATAATAGCGGATTCATTGTAAATGGATGGTTTGCTGCAGCATTGGGAATTTGATCTCTTTCACTCAGCTGCAGCGCACGGCTTGATTTTCTGAGTCCTGCTAAACAAATCGCCAGCATGATGGCACTGACAAATACCATGGGCCATAGCCAAATATCGAACATGCTCGATCACTCCTCATCATTATTGATAATAGGATGTGCAGCATGTTGAAATTTATGTAAAGATATCAGTTTTAGCAGCAGCTCTTACTTCTGCCGTTCAAATCAATCGATATAGTGTTTAATCAAAACCTGGGTGCCTTTTTCGCCATATCCCTGCTCTATCAGCTCTGAATACGTTTTGCGCGCCAGCTTCAGGCCCGGCAAGTCCAAATTGAGTCTTTCTGATTCCTGCAATGCAATATTTAAGTCTTTAACGAAATGTTTTACGAAAAATCCCGGTTCATAATCTCCTTCTATAATACGCGGACCGAGATTAGATAAACAGAACGAGCCCGCTGCACCGGACATGACTGACTGCAGCATGGTATCCGGGTTTAAACCCGACTTCATCGCGTAAGCCAATGATTCACAGGCACCGATCATATTTCCTGCCACAATAATTTGATTGCACATTTTTGTATGCTGGCCCGCTCCCGCAGCTCCCTGATAGACAATCTGCTTGCCGAACACAGATAACACAGGCAATAAACGATCAAAAAGCGCCTTCTCCCCGCCGCACATAATGGACAGCGTGCCGTTGCGGGCTCCTACGTCGCCGCCGGAAACCGGAGCGTCGAGTGACTTCATTTGAAGCACTTCAGCTTTTTCTGCGATCTTGACAGCTAAATCAGGGCTGGAAGTAGTCATATCCACGATAATTTGAGATGAGTGGCCATTAGCAAAAATACCATTCTCCGAAAAATAGACTTCCTCCACATCGGACGGCATACCGATCATCGTAAAGACGATATCTGCTCCCTTTACAGCATCTCCCACCGTATCCGCCCACTTCGCGCCTAATTTAACAAGCGGATCTGCTTTAGATTTCGTTCTCGTAAAAATGGATACGTCATAAGAAGCTTTCAATAAATGTTTTACGATACTGGCACCCATGACACCGGTTCCAATAAACGCAATTTTTTCTTGTTTCATCATACCACTCCTTTTTGCTGTTTCTATGTACTATCGTATCGAAGTTGAAATATTTTTACAACGAACCAAACAAAAAAAGAGGACCGACCATAGTTATATGATCGATCCACAAAAGGGGGAAATGAGAATGTTGCTGTGTTCGATTATATTATCCCCCGATTGGCATCTATATAAACCTAAATCATAAAATTTTTTTTATAACATTTTCTGCTTTGTGTTTTTCGAATTCATTAATCAGTAAATCCAATTCCCGACTCAGCACCACAGTACGCTCAGAGTGTAAGCCTTCATCTTCTGCAACTTTCAACAGCTGCGCTCTGAGACGTTCAATTTCAAGCTCACAGTTACACTCCACCTCTTACACCTTCCATCACAAGTAGCATTACTTTTCATTATACTAAAAACATGAACGAAATGCGCTATAAAGTTATCGACATATTCCGACAGTTTCGTTTTATATTTAAATAATTTTAGCTTTTTACTTAAACGTGTGCCTGACAGTATATTTCCTTGGAGCAGGGATGTTTCCTTCCTGTTGCATGCTAATCAAGTAAGTTTTCTATGCAGGGGAAAGGGCGGGTATGTGGAGAGAGACCGTTTCCCTGCGTTCCAGGCGGACGCTTTCGGGAGGGCCCTCGGTGAGCCAACTGGTCGCTTCGCTCCCTTTAGTTGTCTCATCCTATCGGGCTGATCCTCCCCGAGTCGCCGCCTTCCACTTCGGTACACTGGCTGGTTTTTCAATATTTTTTGTGTAAGTAGGCAGTATGAGCATACTATTTGAGGCTATTACGATAGGTAAGGTGTTTCATGCAATACTTAGCACTCTGCAAAAACTTAGATCCTTGTGATCAATGCGTTTACAAAGTCGAGAAACTAGAACGCACCACTAAATTCATACCCTGCAAAATAGCAGCATGACATACATCCACCACACCAGCGAAGGCGCAACTGCGGGGTCGGCCGTTGCTAAGCGAACAGCGTAGGGTTCGCTTTGCCGTATTTCTGCGTTCTTTGCAGAAATTAAGGCAGTGTGGCATGTTCTTCGCCAATAGGCTCATAGCGTAAGGCAATCCCCCAGCGCCGAAGCGGGTTTAAACTGCAAATACACATCCTGGCAAAAAGCAGCAAGATTTTCGTGATGGACACAGGATAAGCTGTCAAAAACAGTTTTTAGGGCAGACTCATAACTTTTAGTAGATAACTCTTTACCTTTTGTAAGTTTTCAGGCAAACTAGAAAGTAATTCTCAAGAAAAATTTTCACTGCTCTACTAATAGAGAGTAATTCACGAAGATAGAAAGGAAGTTACATGATGACAATTGCAGAAGTCGGAGATATTATTGAGTTCAAAGAAGGATTACAGGGAATTGTAGAAAAGGTCAATGAAAATTCCGTTATTGTGGATTTAACATACATGGAGGATTTCAACGAGCTGGAGATGGAAGAGAAAACTGTAATCAACCATAAACGCTATACGATCATACACAGCGCAAAGGAATGAAACCTTCTCTCTGCTGTTCCGTCCAATTAGTAGAATCGTAAATAAAGGAGTGTCATAATATGAACATCAAATGGGGTATTATTTCCGCTTCATTGGCAGCATCTTTACTTCTCGCAGCATGCGGGACTTCCGACGCTGATGACAATGGAAAAACAGATGCGAACGACAAGGCTCCTGTAGAAGAACCTGCAGCTGAGCCGGAGACAGATATCGAGGAAGATACTGACGCTGCTGTCGATAAAGATGCAGCGGCAGACAGTACTGAACAAGATGACTTGCTTAAAGATGCAGTCGAAACAAAAAGCGATGAACAGGATTATTCCATCATGGTCATCCCCGGTTATTCATTAACAAGTGAAGAACCCGGAAGAGACAGCTTGTATTCTGACGAAGACAGCGCAACATTCATGCGTATTGAAACGTCTGAAAAGGGCGGAGAAGCTTTCAGTTTTGATGAGTGGTATGAAAACATGGAAGAACTCTTAAAAGCGTCCAGCGACGGGACAGACATCACAGAATTGACAGAGGAAGCTGATCTTCTTAAAGGCGAAGGCTTCCTTAGCGTTAAAGGAGCCAAAGCTGAGTCTGGAGAAGGTTATTTTGAAGGCTATGTCATGGAACGTGAAGATAAGTTAGTTCGAGTGACTATTTATGCAGAAGAAAACAATGAACAAATTGAAAAGTTCAGAAAAATGGCTTCTACAATTAAGTAATAGTAAAAACCCGATCACCTGGTGATCGGGTTTTTATAATATGTTCAGGAAAAGGATACAATCTTGTCTTCTATCTCGCTCTCAGATGCTAAAATGGCACGCGGAAAAGATATGAGAAATTCTGTACCTTTGCCTACCTCACTCTTGACAGAAATGTTTCCTCCGTATTCATTCACTGTCTTTTTAACAAAAGGGAGTCCTAAGCCGGTCCCTCCTTCTTTCAAAGTAACGAATGGTAAAAAAATAGTTTCCAGTATTTCCGGACTCATGCCGGTTCCCGTGTCAGCGATCATCACATCCACAGTTTTGGCATCCCCTTCATACAAGTTCACAGTGAGCGTACCGCTGGAATCCATCGCTTCCATTGAGTTCTTAATAAGATTGACGAATATTTGCTTTATACGGTTTGGATTGCCTTTTATCAGCAATGGTTCTTCGATAAAATTTTCATACACTAGATTAATTTGGTCGAGTAAGGCTTTTGGACGCAATAAAAGCAGTACTTCATCGACTAGCGAATCTAAGGAGAACAGACTCATTACGTCTGTGGAAGGCTTCGAGAGACTCAGCATTTCATTGAGAATATCATTCATTCGCTTAACTTCCTCTTGAATGATCATGACGTATTTCTGTGCATTTCCTTCTACTTCATGCTCTAATAACTGAAGAAATCCCTGTAGAGTTGTCATAGGATTTCTAATTTCATGTGCCACGCTCGCTGCAATTTCACCTGTCGTGGATAATTGGTCTGAGTGGGCCAATAACCTTAATAAATTTTCCTCTTCGGTCACATCAATCAATTTTATGACAAATAAATCTGTCGCTTGATCTAATTGCGTGGTGATATTATAATAGCAGGTTTGATTTTTGCCATGATATGCCCATCTCGATTGAGTTAGACCATTTTTACGTGTATTGCGTATATGGGTCGCAATACAAAATTCATTTTCATGATGAAGTGCTTTAAGGAAAGTTTTAAGATGCAGTAAACCTGTATCACGATAAAAATCCAGTTTTTTAAACCGATCGTTGACCGATACAAATAAACCCCATTCATTGAAGATACCCATAGGAATATCTGCTTCCTGAAAAGCATTTTCATATACTTTAAAAAATTCCCTTTTTTGCTCTGAAGTTTTTATCGTGATAATTGCCCTTTCGCTTTGCGGCTGGTATATAATATAGCAAGATGCAAAAGTTTTTTTCTTAAGAAGAAGCTTTCCGGTTAATCCATTTTGGAGATGCCCGCGCTGAAAATCTCGATCCATCAGGTGCAGTTCAATTTTTTCAAGAAGGTCAACATCAAATAAATCTGAAATGTGTTTCGGCTCATTATCTTGATTCGTCAAACCTTTCAATGCATTAGTCATGCCGAGAATGTCGCCGTGTTTATTGATCATGATCTTATAAAGAGAACTTTCCAGAAATTTATCGATACCCACTGAATGCATTACCAAATTACAACCCCCTCGTTCAGATCTTAACCGTTACTGATGATAAGTCGTAAAGTTTCCTAGTAGAAGTTTTTCAAAATTGGAAATATAAACTGTTAAGTAACATTATGTCACATATTCAAAATACAAAAAATAGGTACTTAGTCACCTTTAATTTACTATTTATACTATTACAAAGGAATAAGGAGTTTTACCATGAATATCGTTTTATCCACCCTAAATGCCAAGTATATACATACAAATATCGCAATCCGTTATTTAAAAGCTTATGCAGAGCCAGAGTATTCATGCATTCTAGCTGAGTTTACGATAAACGATCCGACATTATCAATCGTTTCTGAGTTGTATCAACATTCACCGGATGTTGTCGGATTTAGTGTTTATATATGGAATATAGAAGAAACCCTGAAAGTTATTCGCTTACTGAAACTTACAAGACCTGAAACTATTATTGTCTGCGGCGGACCGGAAGTCTCATACGATTATGACCAATGGCTTGAGCGGACTCCAGAAATTGATTATATAGTCATTGGCGAAGGAGAGCAGACATTTAAAGATCTTTTAACCGCGATTGACGAAAAAAAAGATTTATCGAGCGTGCAGGGTATTGCTTATCGGGAAAATGAAACGTTGAAAATCACTGCACCCGGTCCAAAACTGGATTTGCGCACATTGCCGTCCCCTTTCCGTTTCGTAGAAGACTTACCCCAACTGTCTACACGCGTCATGTATATCGAGACGAGCCGGGGCTGTCCTTTCTCGTGCCAATTCTGCCTTTCTTCCATAGAAGTCGGCGTGCGTTATTTCAATCGTGAAGCAATTAAGGATGACATACGTTATTTAATGAAGAACGGAGTCAAGACCTTCAAATTCGTCGATCGCACATTTAATATCAGCCGCAGTTACGCGATGGAAGTCTTCCAGTTCTTGATTGATGAACATTTGCCTGGAACCGTATTCCAATTCGAAATTACGGGAGATATCATGCGTCCCGAAGTGATCGAATTTCTTAACCAAGAAGCACCTCCTGGTTTGTTTCGGTTTGAGATTGGAGTTCAATCGACAAATGATCTGACAAATGAACTTGTAAAGAGACGTCAGAATTTCACGAAGCTTTCACGCACTGTCACCATGGTTAAAGAAGGCGGCAAAATCGCACAGCATCTCGATTTGATAGCGGGACTGCCCGAAGAGGATTATAGCTCATTCCGGGATACGTTCAATGAAGTATTTGCATTGCGTCCCGAAGAACTTCAGCTTGGCTTTTTAAAGCTTTTACGCGGAACAGGCTTGCGCATTCAAGCAGAAGAATTCGGCTATCGTTATATCGACACAGCTCCTTATGAAATTGTCTCCAACAATGTACTGTCTTTTGATGATATGCTGCGAATCAAACAAACAGAAGATATTTTGGAGAAATATTGGAATTCAGGTCGTTTTATTCATTCGATGGAGTATATTGTCACCGAATTGGTCGAGACACCGTTCGACTTCTTTCAGCTGTTTGGCGCATTTTGGGAAAAGCAGGGGTGGTCTCGGATCGGTCATCAATTTGAAGATTTATTCACCCGGCTGGAACGTTTTTTGAAAGAAGTACTGAAGGTCGATACACAAATCGCAGTCAGTTTGCTGAAAATAGATTATTTACTGCATCAGAAATTCCTGCCGAGAAAGATTTGGTGGAATTCGGAGCTGGCAGAAGATCAATTGAATGAAATCAATCAGCTGCTTGTCCGCTCTCCGCATATTTTGGGAGAGAATTTTGAATCACTCGGCCATACCGATCGAACGATCCGAAAACAAGTATTCATCACGCAAACGGCTGCTAAGTTAGAAGAAGACTTCACTGTTTCAGCGATCCCCGGCTATCTGGTTGTACAATACACACCAGGTCAGAAAGCACGGTATTTCCATTTGTCTGACAAGACGTTTGCATCACTGCAACAGCAATTCACATAAAAAGCAGGATTGGGATGTTATTCTCCCAATCCTGCTTTTTCAAGTATCACCCAATAATTACACGTTCCTTAGGATAATGATACGGTGTTTTATTCGTTTTACCGCCTAAAGTGTAGATAAATGAAATTAAGCCGACCCGTCCAATAAACATCAATACCATGATAATCAGCTTCCCTATGGCTGATAATTCGGAAGTGACACCGAGCGACATGCCGCAAGTTCCGAAAGCGGAAGTAATCTCAAACAGCAAAGGGACAACCGGTATGCCCGGTTCAGTCAACAGAAGCAGCAACAGCGCAGCCATTACCATAAAACAAGCAACCAATATCACCGCATATGAACGGAATACATCAATTAATTTAATTTGACGCTTGAATATGTGGATGACGTCATTCCCTCTGGCAAAGTTAATAAGAAACAGCAGGGCAATCGCAAAAGTTGTTGTTCGGATTCCGCCGCCTACCGAACTCGGCGATGCACCGATAAACATCAGCAGGCTGACAAATATGTCTGTTGCTTCACTGAAATTCGTCACGTCGTATGTGACCAGTCCCGCAGAACGTGCGGATACGGAATGAAATAAAGAAGTAAACAGCTGCTGATGCCAGCTCATGCCTTTATACGAATGAAAAGACTCCAGAAGCCAAATCATCAGGGTACCGAAAACCAGCAGTAAACCAAATGTAGCGGTTGTGATTTTAGTGAAAAGAGAAAAACGGAAATGCGGCACTTTTTTTGAAAAGAATGCTTTAACTTCAATCAGCACCGGGAATCCGATGGCCCCTAGCACAATTAAAACCATAAGTACCAGCTGGACAAAATAATCATCTTTATAAAGCATCATCGACTGACCGGTAATATCAAATCCGGCATTGGTCGTAGCGGATACCGCCATGAACATTCCGTTCAATAGCGCATCACTGAAGGAGTCATAAAAACGATAAATATATAATGTCAAGATTGCTCCGCCGACCAGCTCAATCGCAACAATCAGCTGAATGATATGGCGTATCAGCTGGACGAGCCCTTGCAGTGAATACTGGTTTGTATCGACCATAATCAGCTGACGTTCCCGCATGCCAATACGTTTTTTGACCAGCAGCCAGAAGAATGTGCCTATTGACATGATGCCGATTCCGCCTAGCTGCAATACGAGCATGAGCATGCAAAGGCCAAATACAGAGTACGTCTCCCCTATACTGATTGGAGTCAGCCCGGTAACACTGACGGCACTCACAGCAGTAAACAGGCTGTCAATGAATGCAACTTTTACACCCGGCTTATAAACGCCAGGCAGATTCAACAGCAGAAACGAGGAAGCGATAGCTAAGAAATAATAGAACACAATGATTTGTGCCGGTGTAAATTTATGTAAAACTTCCCTGGAAAGCCTCATCTTTTTCATATTCCTTTCATTACGGAAACTCCATTTTCCTACTTTATCAAAAGCTTCGAAGAAAAGATAGCGTTAGCAGATATTTTACACTTATACTGCTTTACAAACAAACAGCCCCTTCGCAAAAGAAGGGACTGCCTAAAGTTATTTTTTTATTTTGTGTTTCGCGACAGCCAGCAAATAGCCTCCGCCCGCCAGGACCAGCAATACTATCCAGAATATTGATTTCCACAAAGTAGAGTGCGGGAATGACTCCGGAATAATCAGCAATGCAGGGTGTGCAAGTGTTAAGACGACCAGCTTTACCCCTACCCAGCCGACAATTAAGAATGCTGCCGTTTCGAGTGTCGGATATTTCTCGAGCAAAACGACGAATTGCTTTGCTGCGAAACGAATCATGATCAGGCCGATCATTCCGCCAAGAAGCATAACCGCAAACTGTCCGCCGTTGATGCCGCCGATATGGAAAGTCCCCAGTTCAGGCAACGTTACGGCAAGCGCGACTGCCGCCAGCATGGAATCTAAAGCAAAGGCAATATCTGCTAATTCTACCTTTACTACGGTCATCCAGAAACCTGATTGCTTTTTGGGCTTCTTGTTTGGATGATTCGCTTGATGATGGGTCAGTTTATCGTATATATTTTTACCGGCGATGATTAGCAAGTAAGCTGCACCGATCGCTTGGATTTCCCAGAATTTCACGAGGAATGTAATCATGAACAATGCAGTGAAGCGGAAAACGAACGCCCCGACTAAGCCGTAAAACAGTGCTTTCTTTTGCTGCGGTTTTGGTAAATGTTTGACCATGACCGCCATCACGACGGCGTTGTCTGTGGCCAGTAAGCCTTCGAGAACAATCAGTACAACGAGTACCCATGCATATTCTAATAAAATCGGATCCAACGGTATTCCTCCCTGTTTTTTACAATATAAAAAGACCCTCACCTAATAATAGGCAAAGGTCTCGCTAAGTCGGAATTTAACGTGCAAAATCCAGCTATCATAACCGATGGCCCGTAACAGCCATGTATTGACGATTATGAAATAGGTTTCCCTATAGCTACTCCCCCTTGACATTGCGTCAAAAGTTATTAAGTTATTGGATACTTTTAAAGTATAATAACATAATAACTCTGCATTGTAAATAGTGCAGGTGCCGTCTATTCATATTCGCAGACATAAACCGTACCATATGTCATCCATGCCATTATACTTCCCGCTGCAGTGAATTATTCAACAATACGTTGTATACAAAAGACCGGCAGGGAGAATAAATCTTTCTCTGCCGGTCCGCTTCAATTATTTAGCTTTTACTTCTTTGGCGCTGCGTCTTGTTTCACGATCGAATAAGCTATAAATTACTGGCACAATATAGAGTGTCAGGAATGTTGAGCTGATAAGTCCGCCAATTACTGCAATTCCCATCGGCTGATTCATTTCCGTTCCTTCGCCCAGTGCCAGTGCTAATGGCAGGAGCCCCAGAATCGTTGTGAGTGCCGTCATAAGAATCGGGCGAACACGGTCTCTGACTGAAGAAATAATCGCATCATATGAGCTGAGTCCCGCTTCTTTTCTTTGGTTGATGTAATCAACAAGTACAATCCCGTTGTTGACTACAATCCCGACGAGTATGAGCACTCCAATGACTGCTGTCACGCTGACCGGTGTACTGGTCGCCAGAAGTCCGAGCGACACCCCGATGATCATCAAAGGTACGGAGAACATGATGACGAATGGATATTTAAACGATTCGAACTGTGCAGCCATCACGATATAAACTAAGACAACAGCCAGGATGATGGCCATCAGCATATCATTAATCGCGCTTTCGAATAGTTCGCGGTCTCCGCCGTATGAAAGTTCCACTTCATTCGGCAAGTTCAGATCGTCTACCAGATCGTTTACCCGCTTCGTCATTTCACCGAGAGATTCATCCGACAGATACTTCACTGTGAAGGAAATGGAGTGTGCCTGATCAACCCGCTGAATCGCCACAGGGCCTTCAGCAATTTTCACATTGGCTACATCTTTCAGTTTCACATACGTATCGAGCGGCGTTTTCAGTTCAAGCTCTTTCAATTTATCTACACCGTTGCGGAAGCTTTCATCGTAACTGACATTCACGCCAATTACTTCTCCTGTTTTCCAAACAATCTGTGTAGCGAAAACCCCGCGTGTCACGTCACTGACGGTCTGCGCAATTTGATATGGCGCCAATCCCGCATCCGACGCTTTCTGACGGTCTACTTCCACTTTCACTTCTTCAACTGTATCAACTAAGTCATTTTTGACTTCTGTAACGGAGTCCATCTTCCGCAGTTCAGCATCAAGCTTAGTGACGGCTTCATCCAAACGCGCTTCATCGGTATCATGCAGCGAGAAGTTCAGCGTGTTCGGGCTGGACCCTGCCGCCGTCTGCATATTGAAGCTGACGTCTGCATCTTCTCCAATTTCATCCAATACTTTAGGCTGCACTTTGTCGACAAATTCGAAGACAGAACGATCACGTTCATCAAGCGGCACTAATTTGACGGAAACCTCGGCCATATTACCTTCCGAACCGCCCTGCGCCATGCTTTGCTGTGTGCCTCCCACTAAGCTGACATACACTTCCACATCTTTTTCTTTCTTGATTTTATCCTCAATGCGTTTTACAACGTCATTTGTCGAATCAAGAGAAGAACCGTTCGGCAATTTTACATTAATACTGAAGAATCCTTCATCTGTTGCTGGCAGGAATTCAGTACCAACTTTGAATAGACCGAATCCGCTTGCTCCCAGCAGCACAGTCGTTAAAACCAGGACAACAATTCGGTGTGCAAGCGCCCACTTGACTGTCGTTTCAAATGTCTGCCATTTTTTCGAACGGCGTTTTCTGGCATCAAGGTTTTTATTCGGCGTTTTCAGCATACGGCTCGCAAGCATCGGTACAACTGTCAATGCCACAACTAATGAAGCCGCTAAACTGAATGAAATCGTCAAAGCGAATTCAGTAAATATCTGCCCAATTAATCCACTGATGAATATAACCGGTACAAATACAGCGAGAGTTGTCAGTGTGGAAGCGGTAATCGCGCCTCCCACTTCTTTCGAGCCTTCATTCGCGGCAACTTTCGGATCTTTGCCCATGGCTAGATGCCGTTCAATATTTTCTATTACGACAATGGCGTTATCGACAAGCATCCCGATTCCAAGCGCCAGCGCACCGAGCGTCATGATATTCAGCGAGAAGTTCGCAAAATACATCAGAACGAATGTGACGATGACAGAATAAGGAATGGCTACACCGATAATTATCGGGCTTTTGATTCCGCGCAAAAATAAGAACAGCACTAGCATTGCGAACACACCGCCGAGAATCAGTGACTGTCCGATATTTCCGATTGCCAGCTTTACATAGTCTCCCTGGTCAAAAAGTATATTGGAATCAATGCTCTTATAGGCATCCTTTTTCAATAAATCATCCAAGGATTTTTTAAATTCTTTTGAAACAGTTGCCGTGTTGGCGCCTGATTCTTGCAACACTGACATTAGAACGGCCTGTTCATCATTGGCCCGTGTTTCTGTCTGCGCTTTCGGTTCAAGCATAGCTACGTCTGCCACATCTGAAACTTTTATTTTTGCTCCGGTAAATGGATTCGCGCCAAGCTGAATGTCACGGATATCCGAAATGCTCTGCAGGGAGCTGATAATTCTAGTTGTTAATGTTCGGCCGTCATTGGTGTCAATCGGATCACCTGGCATCGATACATTGCTTGCCTGGATCATTTGTACAACTTCCGATTGTCCAAGACCATGTTCTTTCAATTTATCAGGATCTAAAATCACCTGTACGTCTTCAATGATTTTTCCTGAGACGTTAACACTGGCGACACCGTCAATGCGGCGCAGTTCTTTCTCCAAGTCCTCAGCGATACTTCTGATATCCGCTTTGGCATCATCTGTACGCAGTGACAGTTGAATAACCGGGAATTGAGAAGGGTCAAACTTCATGAAGCGGGGTTTATTTGCCCCGTCTGGAACCTGTACCTGATCGATTCGCTGCAGAATATCCATCTGCACATCGTCAATTGAGGAAGACCAGTCAAATTGCAGGAAAATTAAGTTGGCGCCTTCCTGCGACGAAGACTGCATCGATTTCAAACCAGGAGCGGTAGATAAACTTTCTTCCAGTGGTTTGGTGATTTTCTCACTTACTTCTGTCGGAGAGGCACCGGGATAATTGGTGACAACTACTGCGACCGGCGGGTTCAAATCAGGTATGAGCGTCATCGGAATTTTGAAGAACGAGACGGCTCCCAAAATGATGACTAAAAACATCGTGACTAATGTAAATACAGGGCGTTTTATTGAAAAGCTGCTAATCTTCATACATCTATTCCTCTCTGTCACTTTTGAAAAGTTTATACCTTCCTACCATACCATTTGTCACTATTACTTTCATCATGGGAACTAGGAGAAATCAAATCAAATTACAACAATTGAAAATTCTTTGACTGATGTATCTGATGAAATTGAAAACTTCCTTTTAACAGTTTAAAGAGCGGATAAGTGGAGAGAGACCGTTTCCCTGCGTTCCAGGCGGACGCTTTCGGGAGGGCCCTCGGTGAGCCAAGCGAACAGTGAAGGGTTCGCTTTGCCGTATTTCTGCGGTCTTTGCAGAAATTAAGGCAATACAGAGTTCCTTCTGCACACTATTTTCGTTCGCTCCCTTTAGTTGTCTCATCCTATCGGGCTGATCCTCCCGGAGTGGTTTTGCCGCGGGCTCACACGAAGTGAGTCATGCAACCGTTGCCGCAGGACGCGGCGTACTTAGGTTGCCTTCCACTCCGGTACACTAGGCTGGTTTTTCAATAATTTTTATGTGTTTGCAGTATGAACATATTATTTGAGATAATTACGATAAGCAAGGTATTTCATGCACTACTTATCATTCTGCAAAGGCCACGATTCTTGTAATCAACGCGTTTGCAAGGTCGAGAAACAGAACCACGCAAACTAGTTCATACTCTGCAAAAAAGTAGCATGATGTCCATTCCCCACACCAGCGAAGGCGCAACTGCGGGGTTAGCCGTTGCGATGAGACTGCTGGCATGCTCTTCGCCAGCAGGCTTATCGCGTAAGGCAATCCCCCAGCGCCGAAGCGGGTTTAAACTACACACACACTTCGTTCAAACCTCCCACAAGGTCGAGCAACGAAACCACACACAAACTTTATTTACAATGCAGCCATTTTAACAAACGACCCGGCTGGATATTAACGAATCCTACCGGGTCTGCTGGCAATATATTTAAAGTTGATTATACAGTTTAATGTCCGGGAATTTATCTTGGAACCAGCGCATCGCGAAGTCATTTTCGAAAAGGAATACTTTTCGGTCGTAACGGTCTTTGACCAGCAAAGCCCGCTGGCCGGCCATCGATTCTTTAACCTCTTCCTCGTTCTCGATCCAGCGTGCTACTTTTGAGCCCATTGTCTCCATCTGTACATCCACATGATATTCCGCTCTCATGCGATGTTCAAACACTTCAAATTGAAGCTGTCCGACTGCACCTAGAATTACTTCTTCCGTGTGCAGCGTTTTGTAATACTGAATCGCACCTTCCTGCACGAGCTGCAGAATCCCTTTATGGAACTGCTTGGATTTCATGACGTTCTTCGCTGAGACTCTGACAAACAGTTCCGGTGTAAACTGAGGCAGTGCTTCAAATTGGAAATTGGCTTTTCCGCCGATTACGGTATCGCCGATCTGGTAGTTTCCTGTGTCGTACAGACCGATGATGTCACCCGCCACTGCTTCATTGACAGTTTCGCGGTCATCCGCCAAAAATTGTGTCGTTTGAGACAGCTTGAAGTTTTTAGACAGTCTCGGCACAGTAACCGTCATACCTCTGTCAAAATGTCCGGAAACGATTCGCACAAATGCAATACGGTCACGGTGTGCTGGGTTCATATTCGCCTGGATCTTAAAGATGAAACCTGAGAACACTTCGGATTCCGGTTCAACATCTTCCCCCTCACGTGTTTTTCTGGGCTGCGGCGTCGGAGCAAACTGCAGGAATGTCTCAAGAAACGTCTGAACACCGAAGTTAGTCAATGCACTTCCGAAAAATACAGGTGTTAATTCACCTACTGCTATGCGTTCTTCATCAAAATCATTTCCGGCTTCGTTTAACAGCATAACGTCTTCAAGAGCCTGCTTATAATAAGAAGTCTCAGTCATCGGATGCTCAACAGCAAGCCCGCCGTCTTCAGTGATCGGCAGAAATCTTTCCTCAGCATCAGGACGCGCCAGCTCGACACGCTGATTAAAGCGGTCATAAATACCGAGAAATTCTTTCCCCATCCCGATCGGCCAGTTCATTGCATAGGACTGGATACCGAGTACTTCTTCCAATTCCTCCATCAATTCAAGCGGTTCTTTACCTTGACGGTCCATTTTATTGATGAAAGTAAAAATCGGAATACCGCGCATCCGGCAGACTTTAAAGAGTTTAATCGTCTGCGGCTCGATTCCTTTTGCAGAATCCACCATCATGACGGCCGCATCCACCGCCATCAGTGTACGATACGTATCTTCACTGAAGTCTTCGTGGCCGGGTGTATCCAAAATATTGACGCGCTTTCCGTCATAATCAAACTGCAAAACAGAAGACGTAACCGAAATTCCGCGCTGCTTCTCGATTTCCATCCAGTCAGAAGTCGCAAATTTACCGGATTTCTTACCTTTTACTGTTCCGGCATCACGAATCGCACCGCCAAAATATAAAAGTTTTTCTGTAATAGTTGTTTTACCGGCATCCGGGTGCGAAATGATCGCAAAGGTGCGCCGTGAATTTATTTCATCTTGAATCTTATTTTCCATCGTGGGAACTCTCCTTTATGTTTACGTTTTCTATCATAGAGAGTATACTGCGGCAAATCAATGTTTTTTCACTGATTCGCCAAAAAAATCAATACGCCCTTACCTTATGAATTAACGGAAGTTCCGCCGAATTTTTTACGCGCTTCATCCAGTGCAATATCCGCGTCGGAATGAGGATATTTCGTATGGCCGATAATCTGATAGTCTTCATGCCCTTTTCCTGCAAAAATAATGATATCCCCTTCATTTGCCATCTCAATTGTGTGGCGCACCGCTTCTTCCCTGTCACCGATGCACGCATATTGATCATGCGGCATACTCGCACTTAATTCGGAAACAATCGATTCATACGGCTCATCGCGCGGATCATCAGTCGTGAAGACTACATAATCAGCCGCCGCAGCTTTTTCTCCCATTATAGGGCGCTTCAGACGGTCGCGGTTTCCGCCCGTGCCAATTAAAAACAGCAGGCGTTTGCCATCTTTTTTCAATGGTTCCACCGTCGCAATCGCTTTTTCAATCGCATCGGGTGAATGAGCATAATCAATGAAAATGGTCAGCGGCAAAGAGGTTTCGACTTTCTCTAAACGTCCCTTCACTGTGGAGATGCCAGCGAGCAGAGGCAATATTTCCTCACACGTCATTCCCTTCGCATAAAGAGCTGCCACAGCAGCCAGCGCATTATAGACATTAAACTCGCCGATTAACGGCATTGTCACAGGGTATGTACCGTCCGGCGCAAGCAACACGAACTCTGTACGGTCAGAGAACATGTTGATAGAGGTTGCCTGAAATGCCGCCTTGACACGAATTCCATACGTCAAAACAGGAAAAGAAGTCACTTCCGTCATTTTGCTGCTCCACGGATCGTCCGCATTAACAACAGCAAACTTCTGCTGATCAAGCTGCTGACCGAGCTGCGCGAACAACAAAGCTTTTGCGGCACTGTAATTCTCCATCGTTTTATGATAATCCAAATGATCATGCGTTAAGTTTGTAAAAACGGCAATATCAAATTCTGTTCCCGCCAGTCTTCCTTCAATCAAACCGTGAGAAGATACTTCCATTGTCATGGACTTACAGCCTTCATTAGCAGCCTGTGCAATCATTTGCTGTGTCGTTAACACGTCAGTTGTTGTATTTTCCGTTTCATACAGAATATCATTTAATTTGAAACCGATCGTGCCGGACACCGCAGTTTCCTCTCCGGACTGCCGCAGCATATCATGAATAATATTCCCGACACTGGTCTTGCCGTTCGTACCGGTCACGCCGATCATTTTCATTTGTTTCGAAGGATAGCCGTAAAACTTGGACGCTAGAAGATGAATGGCTTTTGACGAATCTTCTACATAAACGACAGCTGTCCGCTCCTCATCTACCGTAATCGGTTCGCTCGCGATAATCAGGCGGGCTCCGCTCAATAATGCATTCTTGACAAATTGGTGGCCGTTCACCGTATAGCCTTTCAAGCAGACAAACGCTCCTCCGTCCTGCACCGCACGCGAGTCCACCGCCAAGTCTGTCACTGTTTCCGGGACAGTTCCTATAATCGTTTTAACAGGCAGGACGGATAAAAGTTCAATCGTATTCATATAGTTTCCTCCAATAGATTGTTAGATAAACGTGATAACTACAAAAAATAAATGTATTTTAGCTTCAAATGAAGTAAAATATATATAACCAATTTTTATCATCTTTGCTGTTTACATGTAAAAGTTTTTCATAAGATGAAATTTTGATTATATTTCGGGAGGTATAGAAAAATGCCTACACAGTATATCAACGAACCTCGTTATTATAACTATTTTGACCTTTTTTTCAAACAATCACAAGATGCTATTTCTGTTTTTGATTTGGACAACCGGGTGATAACAGGAAATCCTGCTTTCGAAAAGCTGTACGGCTGGACATTAGAGGAATGCGTCGGTAAAAAAATACAATTTTATCCCGAATCTGAATTAGAAAAAGTTAGACAGCGATGCGAATTATTAAAACAAGGTGAATCCTTCACTGATGAACAAGTTACAGAACAGCGGAAGGACGGAACAATCTTTCAGGCAGAAATCAGCATGACGCCGATTTTCAATGAACAGGATGAAGTGATGGCAATTTCCTATGTCACGCGCGATATTACGTCTCGTCTTCAGCTGGAGCAGAATAAATTAGAAATCGAAAGACTGCAGACAATGAGTATGATTGCAGCTGTCGTGGCGCATGAGGTCCGCAATCCGATGACAGCGATTACCGGTTTCATTCAAATGATGAATCAGGACTCAACGAATCCTTACACGTCTTTCACTCAAATTATGGAAATGGAGATCAAGCGAGTAAACCAAATCGTGTCAGATTTTCTAATCTTGTCAGAACCGACTCTTCACAAGCAGACCTATTTCTCTATAACAAATACGCTCAGAACAACGATAGAAGAATTTCAAAAAGAATTTGAGATGCGCCATATCGCGCAGACCATTTCATTACCGGAACGAGGCCTTTCATTTTATGGCAATGAATCTGCAATAAAGCAAGTTTTCTCTAATGTCTTATCCAATAGCTGTGATGCAATTGAGCAGGAGGGTACTATCGATCTTTCGCTACATGTACGCGGGGATACAATTTCCATACGCATCCAGGACGACGGCAAAGGAATGGACAAAGAAACCCTTGAAAATATTTTCCAGCCCTTTTTCTCCACAAAAGAAGAAGGCACAGGACTCGGAATGATCATTTCTAAAAAGATTATTGTTGATCATAAAGGCACTCTGGAGGTCGACAGTCTCCAGAGTACGGGAACCACCGTTACGATTACACTGCCGTTATCGGATCACGCGCTTCACTAAAGACAATTTCCCTTTATATGGCGGATAGCCGATCGGCAGCGTCACGGAAGTACTTTTCTTCATCATAGATTTTGAATGAGTAAACGTATCGAAACTTGCTTTTCCGTGGTACTGATTCATACCGGACGGACCGACACCCCCAAACGGCAGATGAATATTGCCGACATGTGAAATCGTATCGTTTATACACCCTCCGCCGAACGGCAGTGCCTCGATGAAGTGATCGGCGGCATTGTCGTTTTCTGTGAAGAAATAAGCAGCAAGCGGCTTCGGCTGCATGCTGATCTGCTGAATTGCTGCTCCCAGATCATCGTAAGGGATAAGCGGGAGAATGGGTCCGAAAATTTCTTCCTGCATACTCGCCCGGTCCCAACCGGATATACCCAAAATCGTCGGCTCGATATACAAATCTTCCGCATCTGTGCGCCCGCCTTCTAAGATATAAGACTGATCTTCCTCCAGAATGTTTGCCAGTCGGTGAAAATGGCGTTCATTGACGATACGACCATAGTCTGCGCTGTTTTGTGCATTTTTACCGTAAAATCTTTTAATCGCCTTCTTCATTTCTTCCAGCAGCTGATTGTAGATGGAAGTATCTGCAAGAACATAATCAGGCGCAACACACGTCTGTCCATTATTCAGGAATTTTCCCCAGACGATTTTTTCTGCCGCTTTCTTAATATCAGCGGTATGATCGACCACCGCCGGGCTCTTCCCGCCCAGTTCAAGCGTTAAAGGCGTCAGACGCTCCGCACAGGCCTTCATGACGATTTTACCGACATTTGCACTGCCTGTGAAAAACACATAGTCAAATGGCGCTTGCAGCAATAGCTGTGTTTCTTCTTTTCTGCCCTGCACCAGGTGAATATAGTCAGATGGGAACGTATCCGTGATCAACTTTTCCACAGCTTCAGACGTATGCGGTGTATCTTCAGATGGTTTCAATACGGTACAGTTCCCTGCTGCAATGGAACCGATCAACGGATCAATCAGCAGCTGAAACGGATAATTGAAAGGCGCAATTACCAGAACACTCCCGTAAGGCTCCTTCACAATAAAACTGGTAGCAGGCTGCAGATGAATCGGCGTTTTTGCTTTTTCAGGCGCCATCCATTCTTCTAGTTGATTCATAGTATGGGTAATACTCGATAATACAAACCCGATTTCTGTCACATATGCTTCAAAAGAAGGCTTTCGCAAATCTTTATGCAATGCCTCCATCAGCTTCTTTTCATGACGCTGAATCGCGTCGTATAAATTCTGCAACATCATTTTTCGAAAAGATATACTGCGTGTCACACCGGAAACATAATACGCTTTCTGTTTGCTCATGATGATATCCAAGTCCTCTTTTGTCATGCACACATCATCCACGCTCCTCATTTTCGTACTTCCTTCATTCTAACATGTTGGCCAAAAGAAAAAACTCCGAACGATGTAAAATGTCCGGAGTTCTTTGTCAGCGGTCTTCATGAAAACGTGTGCTTGACAGTTTAATTGATGAGCAGGTTGAGATTTATTGTGATTGCGAAATTTAGCGTGAGTGAGAGGAGACCGTTTCCCTGCGTTTCAGACGGACGCTTTCGGGAGGGCCCTCGGTGAGCCAAGCGAACAGCGAAGGGTTCGCTTTGCCGTATTTTTGCGCTCTTTGCGGAAATTAAGGCAAACTGTGCTCATAACGCTACGCTTTTATTCGCAAAAGCCTTTCTTCGTAAAGGCTTTCGCTCCCTTTAGTTGTCTCATCCTATCCGGCTGATCCTCCCGGAGTGTTTTTAGCCGCGGGCTCACACGAAGTGAGTCATGCAACCGTTGCCGCAGGACGCGGCGTACTTAGGTTGCCTTCCACTCCGGTACACTAGGCTGGTTTTTCAGGACTTTTTATGTGAGTAGCAGTATGAGCATGTTATTTGAGACTATTATAAAAGGTATGATTTTCATGCGATTCTTTTTAATCTGCAATGACTTAGATTCTTATCAATGCATTTGCAATGTCGAGAAACAAAAACACACCAACTAAACTCGCACTCCGTAAAAAAGCAGCATGATGTTCATACTTCAAATCAGCGAAGGCTCAACTGTGGGGTCGGCCGTTGCCATGAGACTGCTGGCGCGTTCTTCGCCAGTAGGCTCATGGCGTAAGGCAATCCCCCAGCGCCGGAGCGGGGCTAAACCGTAAACTCATAACTCATTCAAACTACATAAAAGGTCGTGCATCGTCACCACGCCACTAAATCCACACACTGCTGCACGTGACGGGTTGCCAAGAACAGATTTTAGCGCAGATCTTTTGTTATCATTTGCTTCTCATCAAGCGTAAAGAATTTAATACAACAATCACCGTCGCGCCCATATCAGCCATTACCGCCATCCACAATGTCAGCCATCCAGGGATGATCAGCAATAACGCGATCACTTTTAAACCGAGTGCTATTGAGATATTCTGCAGAATGACTTGCCTTGTGCGCTTGCTGAGTTTGATCGTGTACGGCAGCTTTTCCAGATCATCCGCCATCAATGCGATATCTGCCGTCTCGAGTGCTGTATCTGTTCCTGCACCGCCCATGGCGATTCCGATATTCGCACTCGCCAAAGCAGGTGCATCATTGACTCCGTCTCCCACCATTGCCACTTTGCCGTATTGCCCAAGTGAGTGAATCATCGCTACCTTATCTTCCGGCATCAATTCTGCTTTCACTTCAGATAGCCCTAATTGTCTGCCGATTGCGGTAGCAGTGGACTGATTATCGCCTGTCAGCATGACGGTTTTTTCAATCCCCATATGATGCAGCTTTTCAATGATTGACAGACTGCTTTTGCGGACCTGATCCGCCACAGCAATCATGCCATCAAGGCCTGTTTCCGACCAGACCATCATGACCGTCTTGCCTTGCTGCTGCAGCTCAAGTATCTGTTGTTCATAAACTGATTCAATTTCATTCAGCTCTTTGAACAGATTTGGACTGCCGACATAGACCAGCCTGCCGTCCAGATTTGCTTTTGCGCCTTTGCCCGTAATCGACTGGAAGTTTTCTGCTTCTGTCAGTCGGTTCGGCAACTTTTCCGCTGCACGCATAATGGATGCGGCAAGCGGATGCTGAGAAAACTTTTCGATAGAAGCTGCCTGCACCAGCAGTTCCTCTTCTGTCAATGAAGAAACCGATACAATATCCGTCACTTCGGGTCGTCCTTCTGTCAAAGTCCCTGTTTTATCAAATGCGATGACTGTAATCTGTCCCGTTTCCTCCAGATGAATACCGCCTTTAATCAGCACACCGTTGCGCGCCGCATTCCCTATCGCTGTGACAATGGCGATAGGAGTCGAGATGACCAGCGCACATGGGCAGCCGACTACCAAAACGACAAGGCCTTTATAGAACCATTCGCTCCATAAACCGCCCATTGCCAGCGGCGGAATAATCATAATCAATAAAGAAATCACCAGGATAGCTGGGGTATAATATTTTGCAAAGCGATCGACAAACTGCTGTGTCGGTGCTTTTTCCGCCTGTGCCTCTTCCACCAAATGAATGATTTTTGCAATCGTCGTATCTTCCGCGAGCTTCGTCACCCGCACTTGCAGCGACCCCTCTTCATTGAGCGTGCCGGCGAAAACTTCATTACCGGGCACTTTATGCACCGGCACGGATTCTCCGGTGATAGCCGCCTGATTAACAGATGAATCTCCTTGTATCACTTCGCCGTCCATCGCAATCTTTTGACCCGGTTTAATCAGAATCACATCATTGATTTGAAGATTTTCTACTTCCACTTCAAATTCCTTGCCGTTTCGCAGCACGGTGGCTGTGGAAGGAGCAATTTCAATAAGTGAGCTGATGGAACTTCTCGCTTTATCAATGGAATAGCTTTCTAGTGCCTCACTGACTGAAAACAGGAATACGACAACGGCTCCTTCTGCCCAGTCACCAATTAAAGCTGCCCCGATGACCGCAATAGTCATCAATGTTGACATGTCAAACTCTAACTTAGTAAGGTTCAGCAGCCCTTCTTTTAACAGACTATAGCCGCCGATTAGAATCGCCAGCGCAAAAAGTCCGATTGACAGCCACGTATTCCCTCCATTGACTGAAGAAACAGCATATCCTGCCACCAGCAGAACAAGCGCGGCAATCGTCGTCTGATTTTCACGCTTCTGCCAAAACGGCACATGCTGTTTAATAATTCGCTGTTTTTCAGGGAATACTTTAATACCATCAAATGCGCCCGCTTCTTCCAACTGCGAAATCGAAGCATCTCCGGCAACAGTCAGTTTGGATGCTCCAAAATTAAGCTGCACATCTTCCACTGAAACGATCTGCCGAATATTCTTTTCAAATTTCGCCGCACAGCTTGTGCATGATAAATTTTGCAGACGATATACGTTTTTCTCAGTAGCCATTCAACCAGCCCCTCCATCCATGCTCAGTTACAAAGAACATTCAATCACTCGTTTGATTGATTACTTTCAGTATATTCAATCCAATTATTATTGTCAATCAGGTTAATCAAATGATTATTTGAATAACGCGATAAAAAAAAGTCCTCGCAGGCATAGATCTTCTGCGAGGACTGCAATGTGAAATATTTATTTTGATCGAGTGATAAACATCGCCGGGACTGCCGCTTCAAATCGAACTAATTCACCAGTCCGCGGGTGCAGGAAGGACAATGCCGTCGCATGAAGACCTAATCTTCGCAGCGGATTACTCGTTGATCCGTATTTCTTATCGCCCAACACAGGGTGACCTATTTCTTCCATATGCACGCGAATTTGATTTTTCCGTCCTGTCTCAAGCAAAACTTCCAGCAATGAACACTCTTTATTAGCCTGAATTCTTTTATAATGAGTGATTGCGCGCTGTCCGCCATTATCATACTGGCTCGAATAGACTTTGAACGCACTGTTTTCAGTTAACCAGGAATCGATTGTGCCTGAAGCACTCCTCACTTTGCCTTGTACCAGCGCGGTATACATCCGCTCCTTTACTGACTCATTCCAAGAATTTTGCAGCGTTTGCTGAGCTTTTTCATTCTTGGCAAACATCATCACGCCTGATGTGTCTTTATCCAGTCTGTGCACCACAAAAATCCTGTTTTCAGGATGAATTCTACGTACATATTCCGTTACCTGCCGATATGCGGTCATCTCCTGTTCTCTTGTATTAGAAGCAACAGAAAGCATTCCCGCCTCCTTATTGATCACGATGATATCGTCATCTTCATGCAGAATGGATACGCCTGCTAATTTGGACACGTTGAGAGCGGCTTTATTACTTTGTATTTCAACCTTCTGGCCCGGCTGTAAAGAATGATTGTGCTGTGTTACTGTTTGGCCGTCCACCATGACCTGACCGCGCGTCAAAACGGATTTAACAGAATTCCGGCTGCTTTTTGACATAACTTGCAGTAAAAACGGCAGCAGCTCGGCCTGTTCCTGAACAGTGTATTCCGTTGTGTTAGATTTTTGTTGTTTTCTTTTCATAAAATTAACCTCCGACGTGGAAATGTTTTATACATTTTTTAATTAAGGCTCTTTACCAATACATGTGGTTGACATTCTATTACCTGAGCAGTTTGAGATTTGACTGTAATTGTAGAGTATATGGTAAGTGGGAAGTGACCGTTTCCCTGCGTTCCAGGCGGACGCGTGTCCTGCGGGCCCTCGGTGAGCCAAGCGAACAGCTAAGGGTTCGCTTTGCCTTAATTTCTGCGTTCTTTGCAGAAATTAAGGCAGTGATGCACGCTTTTCGCCAGTAGGCTCATAGCGTAAGGCAATCCCCCGGCGCCGAAGCAGGTCTAAACTGCAAACTCACACTTCATTCAAACTTCCTGCAAAGTCGAGCAACGAAACCCCTAATTAGTCGAGAACCGTTTTTTGTGCAGATTTTATTTTGAGGAACAATAATTTTTTCATTATAATATAGAAAAGAGACCCCTAGGCATCCGGCCTAATAGGGTCTCTTATTGTTAAAAACCGTTGTTCCGACGGTAATTAACTTAGGTTTGGCACCTATGATTCCTACTGGGCTCGAACCAGCGACCTCCACCCTGTCAAGGTGGCGCTCTCCCAGCTGAGCTAAGGAATCGAATTGAACTGCTATGTGCATACTGTGATAAACAAGTCATCTTGTATAAGCACAAATACTATAATAGCATCTTCTTCATTCATTGTAAATAGACAAATTAAAAATCGGTAATTTCCCTGATCTGCGCAGAAAAATTACCGACTTTCATATACCACTTTTACATTTGCCAGTTGAAACACTCCTTTTCGCTTACTGCATATGTGTTACAGATTCTTCTGACTGCGCCTGCTCAAAATACAAAAATTCTTCATGATCCAACTCGCTGATTCGTTCTTTATTAATCCCGTGTGCTAAATGACCTTCAAATAAATTTTCAAACCAGATGTCTTGATTCTCCATAGTTGATACACTCCTTTTTTAAAAAGCTTTTTTTCATTGGCGGTATGTAGTTCAGTATTTGTTATCGTTTTGCTTATATATAGTATAGACAGAATCAGCTTGGGCAAAACTGCGTAATTAGTCCAAAATGAATTTAGTTAATTATAGACCTTCGGCTTGTTGACTTTCATACATTATTATGTTTGATTTCATTCGTTTCCACTTTACAGCTGACATAACTAGACTAGCAAGCTATCTTACGTATTAACGTAAATAGTTCAATACTCACAAATTAATTTATGCGCTTATTTATTTATTCAGATACTTCGTATTTCAATTGATAAAAAAACTTGTCTGCTCAACTTTTCAGTTAATCAGACAAGTTTTTTATGTTAGTCCGTTACCATATTGGACGGGTTTTGTTTTTTATGACTAATAAACTGCCATGCCATCAAGATAGCGAATAGCACTAAACCAATAATATCTGTTAAGGTTTCTGGATAAATCAACAGCATCCCAGTACCTACTGTCACGATTCGCATGATCAAGTTTAATTTAAGATACCAAAAACCAATCATCCCGGCTCCAATCGCCACCATTCCCACAATCGCTGTAAAGGTCACCCATACAATTTCCGTAACACTCGAATCCAGCATCAGCATCGCGGGATTAAATACGAACATATACGGAATGATAAAGGCGGCAATTGCCAGTTTCGCAGATGTCACACCTGTCTTGATCGGATCTCCGCCCGAAATCCCAGACGCTGCAAATGCGGCAAGTGCCACCGGCGGCGTGATATCGGCAATGATACCGAAATAGAACACGAATAAGTGTGCAGAGACAGCCACCACGATTGGCACAGTTGCGCCAGGCGGCATATCAAGCATCAGCAGGGTAATAATTGCCGGTGCTGCAATTGTAGACGTAATAACATAGTTTGCAGTTGTAGGCGATCCCATTCCTAAAATGATCGCAGCTAACATCGTAAAGAATAACGTCAGGAATATATTACCGCCGGCAGCTGAAATCAAACCGGTTGCCAGACTTAATCCCAACCCTGTTTTCACGACAACTCCAACAATGATCCCCGCACAAGCAGTCGCAGCTGCGACAGCCAATGCTGTTCGTGCCCCGTCAACAAGCGCCTGAATCATATCACGAATTCCAATTCTCGTTTCTTTACTGATTGAACTGACAACAATCGTCAAAACGATACCTAATAACGCCGCTTTCATCGTAGGTATACCTGCTAATAAAAACACGATAATCCCTAGAATCGGAAGCAGCAGATATATTTTCTTCAGCGTTTCTTTCTTATTTGGAATCTGGGAAGCATCCATTCCCGCCAATCCAACACGTTTCGCTTCAAAGTGCGTCATAATCCAAATTCCTGTAAAGTACAATAACGCCGGGATCGCTGCTGCTTTCGCAATTTCCCAGTATGTTACTCCGCCAATGAACTCAACCATCAGGAATGCTGCTGCCCCCATGATCGGCGGCATAATCTGTCCGCCTGTCGAAGCTGCCGCTTCAACTCCGCCGGCAAATTCTTTGCGGTAACCAAGCTTTTTCATCATTGGAATCGTGTAAGAACCGGACCCGACAACGTTCGCTACAGAACTACCCGAAATCGTTCCTTGCAGGGCACTGGAGAAGATGGCAACTTTTGCAGGTCCCCCGGTCAGACGGCCGGCTAACACAACCGCCAAATCATTGAAATAGTTCCCTACTCCCGTCTTCACCAAGAAGGCCCCAAACAACAGGAATACGAAAATGAAGGTCGCGGATACACTGATCGGTGTACCGAGGATTCCGTCTGTTGTAAAGAACATTAATTGGACCAGGTTTTCTACACTTTGTCCTCGGTGGGCCAGGAACCCTGGGAAGTACGGACCGAAGAAAGCATAGATCAAGAATGCAACGGAAATTATCGTGATTGGCAGACCTACAGCACGTCTTGCTGCTTCCAGTGTCAATAGTATTGCCAGTATACCTATAATCAAATCAATATCGGACACCCGCCCGACACGGTAAACTAGATCATCCATAAATAAAGGCCAGTATAAGCCCACAACAATAGCGAGCAATGATAAAATAATATCGTAAAACGGCACTTTATCACGGCGTATACCAATTTTCTTTCTCGCAGGGAACAATAAAAAGATTAGCGACAACGCAAATCCCAAGTGAATGGAACGTTGGATTTGCGCAGTAAATGGTTTACCGATCGCTGTGTATAACTGAAAAATAGAAAATGCCAGTAAGCCAAAAAACACTATTTTGCTTAAAATTCCTTTTAAATCTCGTGTATTGGATTCAGGATCATATTTTTGAAGAATTTCCAGCTGTTCCTGTTCTGAAAGCGTACTCATCTCTTCATCAGACATTTTCGAAATTTCTTCTTCCCTATCCTTGTTTCTCGCCATCTATTCTGACTCCTCTCAACCACTCAAAATTCGATACTTTTGTTACATGAAAATCATAGGATTGACCTTTTTGAAGATGATCCTTTAAGTGATAATCCCTCTGTTCGTAGCGTAAAGACAAGTCGGTATTCACTCTGCCTACATACAGAACAAAAGAATCAATCACACGATCTTCGAATGTAAGCGTATAAATACCATCTTCAACCTCTAAAGTTTCGCCTTTTTCTGCGTAACCGGGCAATCCGATGGCTACGTCTTCATACTGCATAAATTCGAAACGGAGCTTCTCATTTTCAGTTATTTTATATTGCTCTTTCACATTGGACAAGTGAATGGAGTGAATATAATTTACTTGGAAATGGCGGTCTGTATGTAATGAAAGAAAGTAAGATGTCGGTTTTTCGCTCCGTACTTCTTCAAGTACAATTACTTCTTTAAATGGATAAAACAAAAAAATCAACCCGGCACCAACCGGCAGGGCCGCCAGCAGAAGAATATTTAACAGAGATTTCATCCGCTTATCCCTTCCTATTTTCACAATTAAGAATGAAGAAGGGGACGGACAAAGCATTTTGCTTTACCGTCCCTGTCCCTCATCTCAAACACCTGATACGTTCGCTTATTTTACTTCATCAAAGTACTTCTGTGCGCCCGGGTGTACTGGAATACCAATACCGTCCAAACCGTTTTCCGCTTTGATCAAAGCGCCTTTAGCGTGCTGGATCTTAGAAGCATTCTCATAGATTGCTTTTGTGATCTGGTAGCCAAGCTCTTCAGAAATATCATTTTGCATGACAAGCATTGCACCTACAGAAACTGCAGGAGTATCTTCCGTTGAACCGTAAGTTCCGGACGGGATAACTTCTTTTGCATAGTATGGATATTTTTCGATTAACTCGTCTGCTTTTGCATCTTCAACTGGTACGATGAATACTTCAGCAACTGCGTTCAAACCTTCAACCGCACCTGTTGGCGTACCTGCAGTGATGAATGCAGCGTCGATCTGGCCAGCCTGCAGACTTTCCTGTGACTCACCGAAGTCCAGGTTCTGAGGCTTAATGTCGTCCATTGAAAGACCGTGGATTTCAAGTAATTGCTCAGCGTTCGCGTAAGTACCTGAACCTGGAGCTCCTACAGAAACACTTTTACCTTTTAAATCTTCAAATGTTGTGATGTTGTTCTTCTTCAATGTAACCAATTGAACAGTCTCAGGATATAAGTTACCGACTGCAGATACTTCGTCGATTACTTCTCCATCAAACATCATTTCACCTTTTGAAGCATAATACGCGATATCAGTCTGAACGAACGCGATTTGAGCGTCGCCGTCTTTAAGCGCTGTCATGTTTGCAGCTGATGCCTGAGAAACTTCAGCTGTTGTTTTGATGCCTGTTTCTTCTCCGATAAATTCAGCAAATGAACCGCCTAATGGATAATAAGTTCCTTGTGTTCCGCCTGTTAACAAGCTCAGGAATTTGTATTCTTGTTCGGTCTTGCCTTCATCTTTGTTTCCATCTCCAGCACTCGTGTCCTTGTCTCCGTCAGCTGCTTTGTCGGTACCGCAAGCTGCTAAAACAAGAAGAGCAAGCATAGAAACCAGTGCCAAAAGGCGAATAGATTTTTTCTTCATGTCACAATCTCCCCTTTTTTCTAGTAGTCGTCATAGACAAATTCATTCTACCATGAAAGCGCTTCAGAATGTCAATATATTTCATAATTTCATAGTTAATAAGTTCGACTTCCTTGCAGTTGTCCTTTCGAGGCGCAGTGTAATAAATGTCATTCAGTTTTTTCTAAGTATGGATTTAATTAGCGTGGGTTCGGTGCTCGGCTTTGCAGGAAGTTTGAATGAGGTGTGTGTTTGCAGTTTGAACTCACTTCGGTGCTATAGATCGACGTACGCTGTGAACAGCTGTTGAAGAATTATTATTACTGATGCCTATATAAAAAACGCACAGATCTGCATTGGGCAGCGCCTGTGCGTTCATTTGATTATTGACCGTCACCGTTCCGGACGTCTTCGAAAGTCAGTCCGGCTTCCTGCAAATCGCGGGTTCTGTGAGCAATTCTTGAAGCTGCACACGCTGCTACACTTGCCACCAGATCATCAAGGAATGTGTGGATACCAATTCCTTTTTTCGTATCCAGTTCATTAATGATACCAATTTTATTCTTATCTAGATGACCGAAAGTCGTAACTGCGATAGAGCCGTATGTATAAACCGCTCCCAGCGCAATCGTCTCATCTACTCCGAACAGACCTTCATCCGACTCCACAATTTGCTGCAGCGGGGCAGATAATTGGCCTCTTTCCGCAATTTCATCCAATTCTACGCCGACCAGAATTGCATGCTGTAATTCCCGCTTGCGCAAAACATTTTCAACCGAATCAATACACTGATCCAAAGACAGCCCTTTATTATAAGGCACCTGCATTTCATAAACGATTTTTGCGATATCCTCAATTTTGACTCCCCGGCGGATCAACGCATCCTTCGCAGCAGCCGTTACGATATCTGAATGAACAATATTTTTACCTGCAACCATATAATATCCCCTCTCTTTCCTGCCAATAACTTTTTTCACTGGCATTTCACTGTTAGTTATCGGTATGATATCTACTTAGTGTACATTATTTCTGGAGGTCGTACAAAATGAACCCTGGCAAGATAGAAGAAATTCGCTTTTACAGCAAGGAACTGCAGGAAGAAATGGAATTGCTGCTGTATTTACCTTCCCGCTACTCCCCTTTATACAAGCATAATGTCATCATCGCATCTGACGGAAAGGATTATTTTCAGCTTGGCCGAATCGGACGTGTCGCAGATGAATTAATGGAGGAGGAATTGATTGAACCGGCTATTATCGTAGGGATTCCTTATAAAACAGTTGCCGAACGCAGACGAATGTATCATCCGGAAGGCGACCGCCACCAAGCTTATATCCGTTTCCTTGCGCATGAGTTAATTCAGTATATTGATGAAAGCTATCCAACATACCAAATGGGTGCAGGCCGGATGCTGATCGGTGATTCATTGGCCGCTTCCATTTCTCTGCTGACAGCTGCAAAGTATCCTAATTGTTTCGGCAAAGTTGTGCTGCATTCCCCATTTGTGAATGAACAGATACTCGAAGCAGTAGAATCTATAAAAAATCCGGCAGCCCTGTCCATTTATCATGTAATCGGAAAAGAAGAGACCTACGTCCCGACAACCGCAGACGGCAGACTGGACTTTTTAACTCCGAACCGCGAACTTCACGAGCTGATCGAAAAGAAGGGATTTCCTTATTTCTATGAGGAACTTGAAGGCGGTCACACATGGAAATCCTGGCAGCCTGACATCCGCCGCGCACTCTTACAAATTAACAGTATCTAGAGTTATTGAAGACAAGTTAGGCTATTTTCTGATATAATGGAATAGATGGACTATAAATGAAACAATTCACGAGGAGGTAATCTTAAATGAAATACGGTATTGTTGCATTTCCTACAAAGAAACTTCAAGACTTGGCAAACGGCTACCGCAAGCGGTACGACCCGCATTACTCACTCATCACACCGCATATGACGCTGAAAGAACCGTTTGAAGCGAATGACGAGGAAATTGAAGAAGTAGCAAAGGCTTTAAAAGAAATTACGATTAAAAACAGTCCTTTTGAGTTAAATGTTACAAAAGTCAGCTCATTCGCTCCGACTACAAATACGATTTACTTCAAGGTTACGCCGAACGATGAGTTGCTTAATTTACACAAAGACTTAAACTCCAATTTCTATCACGCTGAATCCAATTATGCCTTTGTACCGCATGTCACGATTGCACAAAATCTTACTTCAGGCGAGCATGATGATGTCATCAACCAGTTAAAAATGGTTGGTGTTGATTATTCTGAAGTTATCGACCGGATCCATTTACTCTATCAACTGGAGGATGGTTCATGGACAGTGTATGAAACTTTCCGACTGGATCGGGATGCTTGATTTGCTGATCACAGTGAAGATCGTTACAGATGAGCAGGGAAGGCAGGATGCATTCGCTGTCCGCAGAAAAGTTTTCGTGGATGAGCAAGGAGTGCCTTTGCATTTAGAATTGGACGAGTATGATACAGACGCAACACATTTTGTCGTATATGATGAAGAAGATCAACCGATTGGTGCCGGCCGTATGCGGGGTCTCGTCAATGCACATGGCAAGATCGAAAGAATATGCGTACTGCCGGAACACCGCGGCAAACATTTCGGTAATATGATTATGAATACACTGGAAGAACATGCGAGGGAAAACTCCATGAAAAAACTTCTGCTGAACGCACAATCCTATGCCGTGCCTTTCTATGAAAAACTAGGATATGCCGTGACCTCACCGGAGTTCATGGATGCTGATATCCCCCATCGTGCTATGGAAAAAATTCTGAAATACGACTGAAAAGAAACTAAAATACCCCTGTCAGCACGCAGCTGACAGGGGTATTTTAGATTTCTCACACATACGCGTTTACGGCTAGACCTTTTCCGACCACTTCAGCAATCTCTGGTGATAATTGAGCTGGATTGGGAGCTATGGGTCCTTTTTTCACTAATGGTCGAGGTACACGACGCTTCATGTTCCGTTCTTCCATTTGTTCTCTACGCTGTCGATCCTCGTCTTCTAATACGTCTTCCCAATAGCTTGATTCTTCATTTTGAAGACGTACCGGACTTACCCGGCCGATATAAGCAAAGTTATGACGTTCATTATTCATTCGTTCGGCGTATTGCTGTGACTGAAACGGCTGGATCGGTAAAATATATCCCATGACGTGCACCTCCTAAGAATGTATTCTTTGTTTATAGTATATCCATTTCATATCGGCCTTAAACCTGTTTTTGAAAATTTAATTAATTGCCGCCCAGCATCTTCGTTATATCGTTCATATTCAGTCCTTTTCCGCTTTGGATGATCGAGTTGACCAATTCATCTTCGACATGCTGCGGTACATCTTTTCTCGCTACCTGCCCCACTTTTTGTACGATCTTTCGTACTTGATGTTCATCCTTAAAATCAGCAAATTGAATAGCGTTGGCTAAAGCAAATACTTCTTCCATCGGGACGCCTGTCTTGGATTCTATTTTGCGAAAAAATGAATCATTCATTCTCAGAACTCCTCCTTAGATACCGCTTTTGTCCGCGATAATCAGCAGAAATAACTTCTGCCAACGATGATCAGCAAAATAAACAAAACGACAATTAAAACGAATGAAGAACCGCCATACCGTTCTCCACAGCCTCCGCCGCCATAACCTGGACCTTGACCCGGACCGTAAGATGGATAGCAACCAAACATAAAAACCCCTCCTTCCTTCTTCTCTATCGTATGCAGAGAAGTAAGAAATGGAGAGGGCGTTTTGTATTTATACATTTCCTTTTGACGTAAAAAGCAGGGCGCCGATCAAACCAAAAATAATCGCTGCGCTGATACCTGAACTGGTTACTTCAAACATGCCGGTGACTACCCCGATTAAACCGTGTTTTTCAGCTTCCGCCAGCGCACCGTGTGTCAATGCATTGCCAAATGAAGTGATAGGAATGGTTGCACCGGCACCTGCAAAATCAATCAGTGGCTCATACCAGCCAATTCCGTCAAGAATCGATCCCGTGACGACGAGCGTACATAATGTATGGGCAGGTGTGAGTTTCCCCACATCCATCAGCAGCTGTCCAATGACACAAATTAAGCCTCCTACTATAAAAGAGGTAATATAAATGGATATCATTCCGCCACCTCGCCTGCAGTTATTTCTATTGCATGTGCGATGCAAGGAATCGAATCACCTTGCTGATAGGACAACGGGGACAGCAGTGCACCTGTTGCTATCAGAAGTGCCCGCTGATACTCGCCTGCACAGAGCTTTCCATAGACATCGGAAAAGAAAACAGCAGCCGAACAGCCTGATCCGCTGGCACCGGCCATAAATGAAGGGTCTTTTCCATAAAACTCTTCTCCGGCATCCCGGAAGTTTTTCGTATGCGGCAGTCCGGCTTCATTCGCCAGAGCTTTAAAGATTTTGAAACCGTTGCTGCCTAAATCACCTGTAATGATCGTGTCATAATCGTCAATGGTTTTTCCGTGACCCGTCAAATGACTGGATAATGTAGCCATTGCCGCAGGCGCCATCGCCGATCCCATATTCAAGGGATCCGTCATTCCCATATCCACTACCTTTCCGACTGTTGCACATGTAATTGACGGCAATCCGGGTTTGTTTTTACCGATCAGCACAGCTCCTGCTGCCGTAACCGTCCACTGGGCAGTCGCTCCTTTTTGAGAACCGTACTCCAAAGGGTAGCGAAACTGCCTTTCGATTGCATTATGCTGGCTTGAAGAACCGGCCACTATCCAGTTTGCCTGCTGCGCTTCCGTGAACAGCGCGCCTGTGATCATGGAAGAAACAGACGTAGCACAGGCCGAGAATAATCCTATGTACGGGATTTCCAATGAATGCGCCGTGAAATTCGAAGGAGTCATCTGGTTTACTAAGTCACCCGTCAGAAAGAAGTCTATTTTCTGCACATCTTTTTTAGCTTTGCTCAGCGCAATCATTACTGCATCGTACATCAATTGACTGTGGCCGTCTTCATTGGTCGGTAAATCACATCTTTCATCTTCATAAACTTTATCAAATTGCTTGGCAAAAATGCTTTTCTTATTTTCTAAAGGACCTGCTGTCACCCCGGCTGAATGAATGCTTGGTTTAGTTGAAAAAGTCAGCGTGCCATTCTTCACCATGACACGACACCAAATTTCACTAAAATAGTTTTAATCAGTGCCACTACAAATGCCGAGAATACGCCGAATAAAATGACGGAACCCGCCAGTTTGAACATATTTCCGCCAACTCCGAGCACGTATCCTTCCGACTTGTGCTCAATCGCAGAAGAGACGACAGCATTGCCGAAACCCGTAATAGGGACAGCTGCGCCCGCTCCGCCAAATTGCGAAATCTTTTTATACAGACCAAACCCGGTCAGCAGCATGGAAATAAAGATCATAGTCGCTACAGTCGGATTACTTGCCGTGCGTTCGGTAAAATCAAAATAGGTTATATAGAAGAGAGCGATAAATTGGCCGATAAGACAAATCAATCCGCCTGTCAAAAAAGCCCTGACGATATTTTTAAGAAGAGGTGTTTTGGGTGATAGTTCTTTCTCTAAATGGGCATACTTTTGTTGTTCCATCAAGTTTGCTCCTTTACAATGGATTTAATTTCCTTTATCTTCTTTCCGTATTGATCTTTTTCCTTTTTATCCATCAGTTTTTCTGTCTCTAGAAGCACTTTACTGTCTGCGGAAACAGTGACATTCAAATCAGGGTACGCTTTTTCAATCTTCTTCTTCAAATCAGCGGCAATTTTTTTCTTTTGGAAGCGGGAAAAAGTATTCACCCGTATGCCTGCGATAATCTCTTTTTCATGAATAAGGGCAACCGCCAATTTAACATGATCATCCGCTTTCAAAATCTTCTCCAGCTGCTCCTTCTGATAATCCGTATTATTCTCCACTTTCGTTCCAAGTTCACTGCATCCCGCCAATAAAATGAGTACAATGAGCAGTAAATTTATTCGTTTCAAGGATATCTCCTCCTTTCCAGACAGTATGGAATAAATCAAGTTGATTTATGCATCCCTGTGCAAACGCCCTGTCATCCTGCTCCACCAGGCATAAAGTATAGAGAAAGACAAACAGGAGGTGGATTTAGTGGGATGTGAAAGAACAGAAAGTGGAAGAGATCATCACGGCTGTTGCAGTAAGTCCAATTGTATTTGTGAGGTATTACGTTTCATCAAGCGCGTCCAGAGTACTAGTCCGGAGGTGGATTGTGTAGAATGTGATACGGATTGCTTTATGGCTCCGCTCGGCAGTTTAGTCAGCCCAGCCCGCGGCCGCGTCAATACGCGTGTGTTCAGTTTATTGACAGGCAATGGAGATTATTTTAAAGCGGTATTCCGCGGCGGTAAAAGCAATCGTCCATATCCTCCAAATCCAAGAGGCTCAGCTGATGATGAAATCGGCGGCAGAAGACCAAATCCTCAGCCGGCATCAACAAGCTGTGTATCTGTGTTCTTCCGAGTGCAGAAAGTATTCGACTCTTGCTGTGCTACGATTCAAGTTTTACAGCCTTTGAAAAACAATCGTCCATTCGACATCACTAACAACGGAAAAATTTGTTATGAGAAAATTTGCCAAGTAGACGGTTTCGGACCAACTAATACTTGTTTAACTGTCGACTTGAACTGTTTCTGCGGTGTCCAATGTATAGATGACGTCTTTATTGATTTCTGTGACGAAGATTAATTCTTAACCAGTACCGCTTGCAATGCGATACAAAAGGCGAACCCGTAATGGGTTCGCCTTTTACTTGTTATATAACGAATGATTGCTGTTTCCATTTTATTTCTTGAATGTCCTTGATCTCAATTGAAATTGTCTCATCATTTTCCTGCATGGACAGGTATCCATCCTTTATTTCAAGAATCCTCCCTTTATTGACTCCTTCTTCTGTTACGATTTCAATCGGCTGGTAGAGCTCTTTACGAAATGAATGATTCAAAAAATCCAAGCTGTGCTGAATATTCAAATTGACTGCAGACGGCTGTTCTTCTATTACCTCTTCAGTCTCCGGCCGAACGTCCTCCTGCACATCCTCCCGTACATTCTCCATTTCAAAAATTGACGTGCTTTCTTCTTCCACTGCAGGCGTATAGATGAATTTTCGAATGACCGGGTTCTGAATAAACAGCAGCGGTTCTTCCTTACGCATATCATTCACATCCTTTTCGTTTAGCATATGTAAGCAATTAGCCTAACGTTCCGGTTGCGAAATCCTGCACCATAAAAAAAGCATTTACCGCTCACAAGGAGCTGATAAATGCTGTAGCCAGGCCTAAATAGATGATGATACTGATAACGTCATTCAATGTGGTGATAAAGGGTCCGGAGGCCACTGCCGGATCAACTTTGATCTTATGCATGAACAGCGGAATGAATGATCCCGATATTGTAGCAACAAAGATCGACACTAGTGTAGCTGTACCTACGAGCAGAGCAATGACTAATTCATGTTTCCACACAAATATCAGCAATACAACAAATATTGCACAGACTAACCCCGTAATCAGCCCGGTGCCTGCTTCTCTTATCAGTAATTTCAGCTTGCTTTCATCTTCAATATCCCGTGTAGCAATACCCCGGACAGCAACGGCTAACGACTGCGTACCGCTGTTCCCTGCAGTACCCGCAATCAGCGGAATAAAGACTGCCAGCAGAGCTACTTGAGAAATAGTTTCCGTAAATAAATCAATTAAATTTGCCGTCAGCATGCCGAGTACAATCAATGTAATCAGCCAAGGAATCCTTTTCTTTGCTGCGGAAAGAGAGTTTTTATCAAATGTATCCATTGTCGATACACCGGCAAGTTTGGAATAGTCATCGGAAGCTTCTTCGTCTATGACGTCAATAATATCATCGACTGTGATGATTCCTAAAATATGTTGCTGAAAATCGACAACAGGAACGGCCAGGAAATTATAGTCCTGAATTGTTCTGGCTACATCTTCCTGATCATCCGAAACAGATACACTGACAATTCGGTCGCTCATAATATCACGGATAATCGTATCTTCATCTGCAATAATGAGATCACGCAATGACACAACGCCGTTCAGACGCTGATGATCATCGACGACAAAGACATAGTAAATAGTCTCCGCACTGGGTGCTTCACTGCGCAGAATCGTCATAGCAGAACGTACAGTTGAATTCTCAGGAACCGTAACAAATTCTGTCGTCATGATCGATCCGGCTGTGTACTCTTCATAATGTAGAAGGGCTTTAATCTGAATTGCCGCCTCTTGATCCATCAGTGTCAGATAGCTGACGACTTGCTTTTTATCAAGTTCTTTCAGGACATCAACCGCATTATCCACAAACATATACGAGATCATTTCTGCGGCATAAGTCGCGTCCATCTCCTCAAGGAACTCTTTGTATTCATCTTCTTCAATTTCACTTGTCTCGAAAATCTCAGCAAGTTCTTTTGGTGATAAGTAAAAATACATCAATTCTCGAAGTTCGGGACTGACTTCTTCATAAAAAATTGCTCTGTCATATGGATGAAGGGCTAAGTATTCTTGTCTAAATGACTGGATATCTTCTTTTAAAAGTAATTCACGCAAGCTATCTTCATCAAAGACCACTTCGTTTTTCATTTCTTCTGGTTGATTGGTCATGAGGCACACCTTCCCTTCCGCATTTACAGTTTACACTATATTCTTCTATTATTCCCCGGGAAATTAATTCTTTTTACAGCTGAATACTCTCACTGCTCTGTAAAAAATGCTGCATGTCTTCCGGTAATGCGCTATCAAATTTCATCCTTTCATTCGTTAGCGGATGAAGGAAACTGATTGATGAACAATGCAGCGCCTGCCTTGGAAATGAGTGATTCACAGCCCCGTATAGATTATCGCCGACTAAGGGATGGCCCGCCCACTGCAGATGAACGCGGATTTGATGAGTCCTCCCCGTATGCAGTGTTAATTCCACTGCCGAAAAAGGAAATGACTCTCTTACATAATTACCCAAAAACTTAACATCTGTTTTTGCATACTGCCCATCCTGCCGTACTGTCCGCTCGATAATACTGCCTTCTTTTCTGCCGATCGGCTGCTCGATTGTCATCCAGGCAGGAAATCCGGCCCCTTCTGCAAATGCTGTATAACTACGGTGAAACAGCTGCTGATTCATCTGCTTGCTCAATAAATGATGAATATGCCGATTTTTCGCTGCGCAGATTACACCAGAAGTATCTGTATCCAGTCTTGTCACCATATGGGCAGTCGATAAAATTCCCTCTGATTCAAATTTACCGCAAACAAAATTAGCGAGCGTCCCCGTCGGATGATTACGAGAAGGTATCGTACTCTGGCCTGCTGGCTTATCCAGCAATAAGATCGTTTCGTCTTCATATAAAATCGACAGTTTTCCGTATTCGGGCTTCAGACCTTCACTTAGTTGTTCGGGTGGAAACTGTACCGTGACTCGATCGCCGAGCTGCAAAGAATGGCGGACGTTCCGGACCTCGCCGTTCACTAAAATCTGTCCGCCTTCGTATTTTATCGCTGTTAATGTGGTTTTTGAAATATCATTTTTCGACAGGAATTCACGCAGCAACATTTCTTTCCGCGCTTCAAATTCGAGTTGAAATAAACGGTCAGTTCTTTGCTTCATCGTCTTCACGTTCAAAACGCAGATCACTCGCCACGAATGATTCATTGACGCGCTTCCAGAATGGGAAAGGTCTGAAACGGGCAAAGCCCATTTTTTCATTCGAAACTTTGTACTCAATCGATTTTACGTCTTTATGAAGCAATTGCAAATGATCGACTGTTACCATGAAATCCGGTCCTTTTACCGGTGTCAGCGTGCAAATATGATGATCAGGCAAAATCAGCGGAGAACCGACCGTACGGAAAACCCGGTTATTGATCGATGCCATTTCAGTCAGCTGCATGGACGGCAATGACGGATGGATGATCGCGCCGCCAAGCGATTTGCTGTAAGCCGTAGAACCCGATGGCGTAGACATGCACAGACCATCTCCTCTAAAACGTTCGAAATGCTCGCCGTTTAATTCAACGTCCATCACCAGCGTGACTTCAGGCGATTTAACTGTTGACTCGTTCAAAGCCAGATAAGAAGCACTTTTTTCGGAATGACGATAATTGATCGTCACCTCAATCAGCGGATACTCGATGACTTCATACTCCTGTCTTGCGATTAAAATGACTAATTTCTCTATCTCTGAAGGCTTCCAATCCGCGTAAAATCCAAGATGCCCTGTGTGGATCCCTACGAATGATGTTTTGTCTAACCGGTGTATGTATTTATGGAAAGCATGCAACAAGGTTCCGTCACCGCCAATCGACAGCACGATATCCGGTTCCTCCTCGTCATACTTTAAGCCGAAATCCCGCAAATATACGCGCGCTTCCTTCATTAACTTATTCGAAATCTCATCGTTTCGCGACTGAATAGTGAATTTCATTAAGTCACTTCCTTTCTTTTTCTGTGATTTCTGATATTCCATTACCATTCGCAATTATACCTGTTCTAGCACAGGCCGGAAAACTTCTTCAACGGCCGCACTGAATGTCTCACCATAATTATCATTTCCCTCAATATTCATTACTAAAGCCTCTAATTCTTCAAACGCACCATCTAAATGAATTTTCTCATCGTTCCATACGATAACGGGATCGTACTTATTCAGCAGCATTTCCACCAGACCATTCCAGCTGT
This sequence comes from Sporosarcina sp. NCCP-2331, assembly GCF_023707945.1. NCBI lineage: Bacteria > Bacillati > Bacillota > Bacilli > Caryophanales > Caryophanaceae > Sporosarcina > Sporosarcina sp. NCCP-2331. Next base: position 21,981 of record NZ_BRCD01000016.1, on the reverse strand, counting down.
CCTGCTGAAAATACGCATAACGATAACCCGACTCATGATCAAATACATAAACGAAAGATTGTCGGTCTGTGTCGGTCAGCATTTTTCCAGTCGGCGAACCTAACGGCCACTCAGTTTCCGGGGCTAAAATGAACTGTATCTCATTGTCCTGCTGTACCGTTTTTATTATTTTATTTTTACTATCCACAGGGATCACTTCCTTAATTGATGTCTTTACGTTCAGTCTACCATATGACACACTCAGTTGCATTTTGTTATTGTACATTCTGGGTTAGAAGTTGCTATAATAGATATAATCGACCAATAAACTTTAATTGAAATACAAAATAGGGGGAGAAAGTATGAACCTGGACACACAAAATATGCGGATGCTTCTGGAAATAAACGCTATTCAAACTCTCGGAGCGGTTCAATCCTTCAGTACACAATCTTCCGGAAGTTCGAATGAGTTCCAGTCTATGCTCGCGCAGCTTATGGTGGACAGTGGCGGAGCACTCGGCTCTGAAGTGGCGGCACTGCCTGAAAGCCTGCTTTATCAGGGCTCAAATCCAGTGTATTCGCCTGTTTCGATGCCTGCCGTTCCTATGCAGAATCCGTTGTCCGCGATTACTGCACAGCCGGCGGCAGCTGGGACATATAATGGGCGTTATGAGGATATTATTAAGCAGGCGGCGGAAAAATATCAGCTGCCGGAAAAACTGATTGCAGCTGTCATCAAGCAAGAATCCAATTTCAACAATAATGTCACCAGTCACGCAGGTGCGGCAGGACTTATGCAGCTCATGCCTGGCACGGCGAAATTCATTGGAGTAACGGATCGTTTTGACCCGAAACAAAATATTATGGGCGGCGCCAAATATCTGAAAAATATGCTGAATCAATTTGGCAATGTCGAAACAGCATTGGCTGCCTACAACGCAGGTCCGGGAAACGTAAAAAAATACGGCGGTATCCCTCCATTTAAAGAAACCCAGCAATACGTCAAAAAAGTCATGAACTATTACGGACAGATGGTGTAATGGCATCGTTGTACGTCAAACAGCCAGCGTCTGCTATATAACAATGCGCACGAATAAGTTCTTTTATTTGTATAGAAAATCGTTCGTTGATAGAATAAGGAGACAGAAGAACGAAAGGGTGTGAATGTAATGACCCGAAAACCTGTTATCCCTTTCGAAGAGATTGGCGAAAAAAGGTTACATGAAATGATTGATCGCTTTTACGAAAAAGTCGCGGTACATCCGGATCTCTACCCGATATTTCCTGACGATTTATCCGAAACTGTTCGGAAACAAAAACAATTCCAGACACAATATTTAGGCGGCCCTAACTTATATACAGATGAACATGGCCATCCCATGATGAAAGCTCGACATATGCCTTTCCCCATAACGCCTGCCCGCTCCCAAGCCTGGCTTGCGTGCATGGAAGAAGCAATGGATGAAGTGGGACTGGAGGGACCGCTTCGAAATGTCTATTATCAGCGCCTTGTCTTAACAGCCAACCATATGGTAAATAGGAACGAGGAGGAAGACCAGTGAACTATCTAACTGTTATTGATGATACGTTACACTATTCTGCTTCAGCTAAACCGATTGAACTTTATGTATTTTTGGATCCTTACTGCAAAGACTGCTGGTCGCTCCAACCGCTTCTGCGTAAACTGCAAGTCGAATATGATCATTATTTTACGCTTAGAATCGCACTGCGCACGCCCATGAATAAATTGAATATACCGCAGCTTGCCGACACAAATGATCCTTCTTCATCGAAGCGTTCAAACCCATGCTTTCCAAGCATTGCCGTAAAAGCTGCAGAGTTTCAGGGAAAGCGTGCCGGTTTTCGCTACCTTTCCTGCTTATTGGAGTATTCTTTCATGAAGAATCGTGATGTGGCATCATTTTCTGTTCTGGTAGAAATAGCAGCACGAATTAATTTGGATGTCGATGAATTTATCGTTGATTTTACATCCGAAGAGACACGCCGCGCGTTGCAGGTCGATATGTTTCTAGGAAATGAAATGGAAGTGGATGAAGCGCCGACTTTCGTATTCTTTAATAGCAATATTGAAGATGAAGGCTTAAAAGTGAGCGGTCTTTACGATTATCCAATCTATGAGCAAATCTTAGAGGAGTTAATTGGCCAGCAAATTTTACCGGATATCCCGCCGCCGATCAGTTCATTGTTCAATCGCTTTGATCTGCTGACGACAAAAGAGGTTGCGGAAATCTATCACATTTCAGAAAAAGAAGCTGAGCGTGAGTTAAAGAAGCGCTTATTGAAGCAGCAAATTGAACGTATCCCTTTTCAAGACCGGACCCTTTGGCGCAAGAAGCAGCCGAATTGTTCATTAATTAAATAGCACTTATTCAAAACCGGGATAATATTTGTTTATTATCCCGGGTATTTTTTTGTTTGATAGTAGGTCCTGTTTACAAAATATGTATTTATTTATCAAATTAGAGCCGCAGTCTAAAGGATGGTTGTGATGTAGAATACCGTTTCCCTGCGTTCCAGGCGGACGCGTTCCGGAGGGCCCTCGGTGAGCCAACTGGTCGCTTCGCTCCCTTTAGTTGTCTCATCCTATCGGGCTGATCCTCCCGGAGTCGCCGCCTTCCACTCCGGTACACTAGGCTGATGTTTCAGAACTTTTTATGTGAGTGACAATATGAGCATACCGTCTTAGATTGTTATAATAAGTACTGTTTTCATGCATTACTTATCATTCTACAGAGGCTAAGATTTTTGTGATCAATGCATTTGCATAGTCGAGAAACGGGAACAAAACTAACTTAGCTCACACTCTGTAAAAATGCAGCAAGTCATACATTCCCCACACCAGCGAAGGCGCAACTGCGGGGTTAGCCGGTGCTGTGAGACAACTGGCGTGGTCTTTGCCAGCTGGCTCACAGCGTAAGGCAATCCCCCAGCGCCGAAGCGGATTTAAACTGCAAACACATCCCCCATTCAAACTTCTTGCAAGGTCGAGAAACCGGGAACAACACTAACTAAACTCACACTCTGTAAAAATGCAGTATGTCATACATTCCCTACACCAACGTAGGCGCAACTGCGGGGTCGGCCGTGGCTGTGAGACTGCTGGCATGCTCTTCGCCAGTAGGCTCACTGCGTAAGGCAATCCCTCAACGCCGAAGCAGATTCATACTGCAAACTCACACTTCGCTCAAACATAATACAAAGTCGAGCAACGAAACCATACCAACTAATTCTACACTCTGCAAACAAACCAGCATGTTATAAATTCTCCGGATCAAAAGAAAAGAGCACTCACTCCTGGGGGGGAGTGAATGCTCTTTTTCAAAGGGAATGGGAGAAATGTTCACGTTCAAACAAAAGGGGTGTATGTTTGGTATGTGATTTATTCCACACCCATACCATATCACAAATTGCATATAACTTCAACAAATTAAGCCCGTATTCCTTCGCATGTCCCACCTTTCGACAAGACCTTGCGAATGCCCCGGAACCTATTACCCTCTTCTAGCCAAAAGCTGTTCCAGTTCATGTAAACGCTCTTCAAATACACGGCATGCATCTTCGATCGGCTGCTCAGATGTCATATCAACTCCGGCTTTTTTCAGCACTTCAATCGGATAATCAGAGGAACCTGCCTTCAGGAAATTGGTGATATATCTGTCGACTGCCGGCTGTCCTTCTTCCAGAATCTGTTTGCTCAATGCTACAGCCGCGCTGTAACCAGTCGCATACTGATAGACATAATAGTTATAGTAGAAGTGAGGGATACGCGCCCATTCCAGACCGATTTCCTCATCACTAACTATCGCTTCTCCATAATATTTCTTATTCAGAGCATAATACTCTTCTGTTAATTTTTCAGCCGTTAACGGCACGCCTTCTTGATCCAGCTTATGAATCAACTGTTCAAACTCTGCAAACATCGTCTGACGGAATACGGTTGCACGGAATCCGTCCAGCCAATAGTTCAGCAGATAAATACGTTGATCTTCATCTGTTGTCACTTTCAATAAGTGGTCGTTCAGCAATGCTTCATTCACTGTAGAAGCTACTTCTGCTACAAAAATGGAATAACCGCTGTAGATAAACGGCTGATTCTCACGGGAATAATAACTGTGTACACTGTGCCCGAATTCATGTGCCAGCGTAAATAGATTGCTCACATTATCCTGCCAGTTCATGAGGATATACGGATTCGTACCATATGAACCTGAAGAATAGGCGCCTGAACGCTTACCTTTGTTCTCGCGCACGTCCACCCAGCGATTCTCCAGTCCTTCTTTGACAATGGACTTATAGTTCTCGCCAAGCGGATGGAAGCTCTCAAGCATCGTCTCTTTCGCTTCTTCATAGGTGTATTTGATTTCCGTATCTTCTACGAGCGGCGTATACATATCCCACATATGAAGTGTATCGGTCTGCAAAACTTTTTTGCGCAAAGCAACATAGCGGTGCAGTGAATCCAGATTTTTATTGATTGTTGTCACAAGGTTCTCATATACCTGTTCCGGAATATGATTGCCTGACAACGCCGCTTCTCGTGCAGAGCTGTAGTTTCGGATTCTTGCGTTGACGTTATGCGCTTTGACATTTCCGCTTAATGTAGAAGCGAATGTATTTTTGAACTCTCCATATCTTGAATACATCTCTTTGAAAGCAGCTTCCCGTACTTTAGGATCTTTGCTTTCCAAGAAACGTGAGTAACGGCCATGCGTCAGCTGTACTTCGCTGCCGTCTTCGTCCTTCACCATGCCAAACGTCAAATCGGCATTATTCAGCATACTGAATGTTTCAGCGGGCACTCCCGTCACTTCTGAAAGCTGCGCAAGCAATGCTTCCTGTTCTGATGAAAGGATATGTGCGCGTTCTGCATTCAATTCTTTGAACTCCTGCTTATATAAACGCAAACCTTCATGGGATTCAATCGTTTGATTCAGCTGCTCTTCATCAATAGAAAGTAATTCGGGTGTGAAATAAGAAAGTGCTGTGGAGACTTTGACAACCAATGTCTTAATACGGCCGTCCATCGCCTGATAATAGCTATTCGTTGTATCCTGATCCGTCTTCAAATGAGCATACGTGTACAATCTGCGCAGACGCTCCGCTAATTTGTCACGGTAAGTAAGTGCTTCGAAAAGCGTTCTGGCACCGTCACCGAGTTTTCCTTTGTATTCTTCGGCTTCATTCACCATTTCTTCTACTTTCAGATATTCTTTATCCCATGCTTCATCGGAATTGAAAATATCTTCCAAACGCCATGTTTCTTCCTCTGCCACTTCATCGCGAGTCAATACCTTATTATCATTCGTCAATCAAATTCCTCCTTCAGCCTATTCAACGTAATTCCAATCCATTATATTTTCTCAATTCTTTGCATACATTGCAAGAAATCGCCCTGAAAGGACCTCGTAAACAAAATCCCCATCTGTAAATCGATCCATACGGTAGATATCTATGCGTTCTTCGCGCAAAAAGTCTCCATATGAGCGGCAGGCAGCCAGCAGATCGTCGGGTTCGCCATCGAATTGCTTAATGAATGTATGAAAAAATGACGTATTAAGCTGATCAGGTGACTTTCTCGTTTCTCGGACAGCTGCGACAAATAATAATTGCCACTCGCAGTCCGATTGCCTGAATGCTTCCTGACCTTGGACAGGCACTCCGATCCAGGCAGGCAGTTGAACCGGCTGAATGCGCATTTCATAACATGCCCGTAAAAACTGATTGTGTATGCCCTTTTGATTATATGCAATGACGGTACGCAAATATTTTCGGCGGGCAGACTGATAATGAAGGGCAAGCTCGCGGATATCTGTCTGGCTGGGAGACGAAGGAAGGGAAAACGGAACGGTCTGTTTATGCAATGACAATGTCAGATGCCGGGCAGCATATGTCGAACCTTGTAAATGAATAATCGGGCTGAGATAGTGGAATCGTTCACTTTGAGGATGATAGGTAAGAAGGACGGACATTCGGTTAGGGATCTGCCGAATAAAAAATTGAAGAAATGAAGATAATCGAAGAGTAAGAATGTCAGCTGAAGGAGTTTGGACCGACTGGGGTGTCAGAATGATCCAGACAGGAAGCATATTCAATAGATAATAGCCTGCATTTCGCTGCCGGACCAGCGAAGGGGAAATGGTACTGCATTGAAATTCAACCGGAACTTCTGTATCGCCCCACACGACGAGCAAATCCGGCCGCTGCTGTATGTCTGGCAGAAACGGTTCGAGCTTCACAGCGGGTGTATGGTGCGAGAAAAATTCATACAGCTGACTTTTACCTAGCAAGTGTGCCGGAGATTCACCTTCCGAAAAGCTATTTCGGCAGGATGACTGCTGATAGTGGGCAAAATGCGGAATAACCAGATCACCGACTTTCAAAATCAACTGTTCTTTACATTGGGGACAATAAAAGGATTCTTGTTTACGCCGTTCTCTCAAGCTTTCCAGGGATTGACTTCTAGTTAGGATGACTAGTTCCCCTTCAGCTGTATGAGCTGTCAACAAGGACTTCACTCTCCTCTCCACTTTATCTTACAAATTTTCAGATTACTTAGCAAGCATTTTATTTCACTAAAAAAAGCTACCAGTATATTGGTAGCTTTTCAGTGTATTATGCAAAATATTTATCAACTTGTTTGAATACATCAGACGCCATGACGGAAGTACCGTATTCTTCTAAACGGTGTATCGTCAATTTAGATGGTGAACCGAATTCTGAAATCATGCTGGCAATATCTTTGGCACGTTTCGTTTCGATGAGAGAGTAATCAAAACGCAAGTTAAGATAGTAACGATTTTCGAAAGCATATAGCTGAGTTTCGAACTCGTCTTCTAAAGAGATCATCTTAGCCGCAAGAGGAATCAGTTCGTCAAATTCATGGAACATGTACAATCGGTCCGTCAGCTGCACTTCTTCATTTTCCTCTTCTGTTTCATTGATTGCGTCAAAAATTGGATCAAATAACTCTTCCGGATCTTCAATGCCAAAAGGAAATTGCGAACTTTCAGCGTTCTTCGGCAGATGCGCCCGGGTAACGATCACTTCAATTCCCTCATTCATCGCATTGACTTGAATCCATAGCGGACCTTCCACTTCAAACTCTGTGTCGTCCCCTAATTCATCCATCATATCCCAAAAAAGCTCTTCGCTCTTTTCGCGGTTGTACCATACGTCCTCTTTGCTGAAGCCGCGGTCCTCTATATCTCCATATGATAAATAAAACTTTACCGTATTCTCATTAATTCTCTCTATTTCCATCCCTTATCTCTCCCTTCTGTAAAACAGGCCTTCCCCTGTTATATAATTTACTCGCATGCAATGCTTACTCTACTATATGTCTGCCAAACCGAATTCGAAAGGGTTTATTTCATTTGCCTAAGCATTGAAGCGAAAATCCTAGAGGAATCCAAGGGAAATTCAATTCAAAAAAGCTGATAGGCACAAATGTATCCAGTGTGTCATCCCTATCAGCTTTTGTATTTAGATTAGTTTACCATACGCCGCGCTTCGAGCAGCTGATAGGCTCTAACTTTTCTCGGTAGGAAACGACGAATCTCATCTTCATTGTACCCTACTTGAAGTCTTTTTTCATCTAGAATGATTGGTCTTCTCAAAAGACCTGGATGTTCTTGAATTAATTCATATAAACGCTGCAACGGAAGGCTTTCTACATCGACATTCAACTTTTGGAAAATCTTAGATCGTGTAGAGATAATTTCATCTGTCCCGTCTTCCGTCATGCGAAGAATTTGTTTGATTTCCTGAATATTCAATGGTTCAGAGAAGATATTACGCTCTGTATAAGGAATCTCGTGTTCCTCCAACCATGCTTTTGCTTTTCTGCAAGATGTACAACTAGGCGATGTATAAAGTGTTACACCCATTCCTGACACGTCCTTTCCCGGCTTACGCTCATTTAGATTTGATATGTTTAAATTTCTAATTAGAATTATTATAATTTATGTTGATACTGCTCATTATACACATATTCATTCTCAATTAATATAGTTTTTCAAAAAAACTTTTGAAGATTTTTTGCATTGGATATTTTTTAATGGACCTTCGATAAATCGAGATGTTTTCAGCAATAAATGAACATCTTCTCTTTTTATACCCCATACTGATTTGAATTAAACCTGCTGAATAAAATTAGTAGGATTCTCATTTAGATTTCTCATCTGCTGCTGCTTCTCTCTCTTATAGTACGTACAGATGTACTGAAAGGTTTCATTATAATCAGAAATACTTTCAGGAAGTTGCAATTATCAGCGCAAGCCGATATACTTTTAGGTAATAAAACAACGGCATTGAAGGAAAAAGTATTTTTGCCGCGATTTTTCCAGAGAGCTTGTACAAGGTGTGAGCAAGCAAAATCGCCCAAAAAGAATGGGATCCCGAGCCTGATGGATGAACACAAGTACTCCATCACGTCTTCCGCGTTAACGGAACAGAGCGGCTTTTTACAAAAGCAATTCGGGTGGTACCACGGTTCCCAACATCAATCGTCCCTATTTACAGGGAGGACTGATGTTTTTTTATGCCGTTTTTCAGTCTTAATTCGGGTTTGGATTAATTATTATCCAGTTTGGGATTTCACTGCAGGTGGGGCGCTTTCCCGAGGGCGTGGCTTGAGCCTCCTCGTCCGCTGACGCTGCCTGCGGGGTCTCAAGACGCACGCTGATCCTCCGGGAGTCGCCCCACCCTCCGCTTCAATCCTATGTTTTGTTGTGAGGGAATGTAGTGAACTCACTGCAGCTGTCTAACATCTGGGAAGTTTTGTGGATCACGTAGTATATAAAGTATTCATGTCTCATTAGCATATTTTAAATCCAAAAGTTAACTTGTTTGCAGTCTTGAATCATATCGATGCAAGTTTGGATTGATTTCGAACTTTTAACTTCATCTTTAGATTTGAGAATTTATATGCATAATAGCTACAGCGAACTAAACTAAGTATTTCACCACAAAAAATTAGGGATTGAAGCGGAAGACGGTCGACTCCGGGAGGATAGGTCGACAGGTGATGACAACTTAGGGGAGCAAAGCGAGAGCCGTAACGAAGAACGGCTTTTGCGAGTAAAAGCGCAGCGTTAGGAGCACGTCATTGCTCTCCAAGTCGGCTTACCGCGGGCCCTCCAGAAAGCGTACCGTCTGAAGCGAAAATCCCCATGCCCAAAACCTTATATGCGTACATTTTTAAAACAACATAAAACCAGGAGGAAACAAAAATGAAAACTATATTCTCAGGCGTTCAGCCTACAGGCGTCATCACACTCGGCAACTACATCGGTGCATTCCGTCAATTCGTCGAGCTGCAAAACGACGAAGACTGCATCTTCTGCATCGTTGACCAGCATGCTATCACTGTCCAGCAGGAACCGGATGAGCTGAAGAAAGCAATCAGAGCCCTCGCAGCCACGTACATTGCCAGCGGCATCGATCCGGAGAAGTCCACACTCTTCATCCAGTCCGAAGTTCCGGCACACGCACAGGCCGGCTGGATCATGCAGTGCGTCTCCTACATCGGAGAACTCGAGCGCATGACACAGTTCAAAGATAAATCAGATGGTGCGGAAGGTGTATCGGCCGCATTGCTTACGTATCCTCCTTTAATGGCTGCTGATATTCTTCTGTACAACACCGACATCGTTCCTGTCGGCGAAGACCAGAAGCAGCATCTTGAGCTGACGCGCGATTTAGCGGAACGTTTTAACAGCCGCTACGGAAAAGTATTGACCATTCCAGCCGTTCGTATTCCTAAAAATGGCGCACGCATAAAATCTTTACAAGATCCACTGAAGAAAATGAGTAAATCGGATGCGAATAAAAAGGCAACGATCACCATTTTGGACACGCCGAAAGAAATAGAAAAGAAAATCAAAAGTGCGGTGACAGATTCGGAAGGCGTTGTGAAGTTCGATGTGGAAAACAAACCGGGTGTTTCCAATCTGTTGATCATCGAATCTTCATTAGGCGGAAAGACCATCGCTGAATTAGAGGAAAAATATAAGGGTGTAGGCTATGGAGCGTTTAAAGCCGGCGTTGCAGAAGCAATTAATGAACATTTAGCTGTGATCCAAAAGCGGTATTACGAGCTGATTGATTCTCCTGAGCTGGACGCTATTTTGGACCGCGGAGCTGAAAAAGCCAACGATATCGCTTCTGCTACTCTTAAGAGAATGGAAGCCGCAATGGGCTTGGGACGCAGACGGTAAGCAGCAATATAAAACTCGCGATCAGCAGGAAAGTGAAATCCGCCGATTGCAGCATGAACAGCAGGATTTGTTGATAGGTATAGCCCATCGCAGAGTAGTTTAAGTAGAAAAGCAGATTAGCCGTTGATACGACAATCACACAATAACTGCAGATAAATGCCAGAAAACGTGTCACACTGATCCTCGCCTTTTCTTGTTTTCTTTCATTATATGTGTGGAGGAGCCCACTTTAGACGAGCATGCAAAAAACGGAAAGAGCCGCAGTGGCCCTTTCCGTTTTTTATTATATTTTTTTAAATATTAATGAAGCGTTATGACCGCCAAACCCAAGCGAGTTGCTCATCGCATAAGTAATATTTGATTTACGCGCTTCATTTACGACGTAATCCAAATCACATTCCGGATCCGGAGTTTCATAATGGATGGTCGGCGGGATGATGCCTTCCTGAAGAGCTTTCACGGTGAAGATTGCTTCGATTCCGCCGGCAGCGCCAAGCAAATGGCCTGTCATCGATTTTGTCGAGCTCATCATCAGTTTATAGGCATGATCACCGAATACTGTTTTAGCCGCCATCGTTTCGAATAAATCGTTATACGGCGTACTTGTTCCGTGCGCATTGATATAATCGATTTGATTCGGCTCGATGTCCGCTTTCTGCAGCGCCTGGACCATCGCACGCGCGCCGCCTTCTCCGCCTGGTGCAGGAGCCGTAATATGATGCGCGTCTCCAGTCGAACCGTAGCCTACGATTTCTGCGTAGATCTTTGCCCCGCGTTTTACTGCATGTTCATACTCTTCCAGAATTAAGATCCCGGCGCCTTCCCCCATGACAAAGCCATCGCGGTCCTTATCAAATGGACGGGATGCTTTCACGGGATCTTCATTCAATGAAAGCGCAGTGCTTGCAATGAAACCTGCAACAGCAAGTGACGTAATCGGCGCCTCTGTCCCGCCTGTAATCATCACATCTGCGTCTCCGCGAAGAATAACTTCAAATGCGTCACCGATAGAATTTGTACCGGAAGCACATGCCGTAACTGAACAAGAGTTGATTCCTTTTGCACCGGTGAAGATGGATACTTGTCCTGCCGCCATGTCCGGGATCATCATCGGAACGAAAAATGGACTGACCCGGCGATAGCCTTTTTCAAGAAACGTGTTGAATTGTGTTTCATGTGATTCCATGCCCCCGATTCCGGAACCGATCCACACACCTGTGCGGAGTGCAGTCTCATCATCCAGCTCCAGATCAGCATCCTTCATTGCCATCAATGACGCAGCGACCGCATAGTGTGTAAAGCGGTCCATCTTACGCGCATCTTTACGTGTAACAAACTGCTCGATATCAAAATCTTTGACCTCAGCCATCACACGCACCGGGAATTTCTCCTGATCCAGACGGGTCATGATATCGATGCCTGATTTCCCTTCAATTACTGCATTCCATGAGTCCTCAGCTGTATTTCCTACTGGTGACACACCGCCGATACCTGTAACCACTACACGTCGTTTTTCCAAGTTCAAACTTCCTTTCTATCGTTAACTTTATTGTTTATTTTTCTTTACTTACCCCATTTTATACATAGCGCGCCCCAAGTCAAGCCGCCGCCGAATCCAACCATGACAATTACATCATCATCTTTGACGCGGCCTTCCGCCAGATCATCGACCAATGAAATCGGAATCGATGCAGCAGATGTATTGCCGTATTTATGAACGGACTTTGACATCTTTTCAACCGGCAGTCCCAGTCGTTCTCGCGCTGCTTCCATGATACGGATATTTGCCTGGTGAGGAATTAAATAGTCCACATCATCTTTCGTCAAACCTGCTTTCTCTGTAACAGACAGCGCAGACTCACCCATCTGGCGAACAGCAAACTTAAATACTTCACGGCCGTTCATTTCAATGAATTTATCGTGGCGCAAATGCTTTCCGCCCGTTCCGTCTGCACCCAGCTCAAATGAAAGAATTCCTCTGTCTCCGCTCACTTTACCGACAACTGTTGCACCGGCACCGTCACCGAAAAGAACAGCCGTATTGCGGTCTTCCCAGTCTGTGATCTTTGATAGTTTTTCAACGCCTACTACGAGTACATAATCATAGGTGCCAGATTCAACGAACTGCTTGGCAGTTACAACACCATACATAAATCCTGCACAAGCTGCTGATATATCCATTGCCGCCGCATGTTTTGCACCTAAACGTTCTTGTATCATCGTAGAAACAGAAGGGAACGAATAGTCGGGCGTTACCGTCGCAACGAGAATCAAGCCAAGCTGATCTGCACTGATTTCAGCTGATTCCAATGCCTGCTTCGCTGCTTCAAATGCCATGTCGGAAGTATTTATCATATCATCAGCAATTCGCCGTTCCTCTATCCCCGTCCGTGAACGAATCCATTCATCAGATGTATCTATGCGTTTTTCCAAGTCTTCATTGGTTACGATCTGCGGCGGATTATATTTTCCCATTCCTAACAATCCTGCTCTCATCTCATCTACTCCGTTCCTTATCATCTATTATTAGTACCTGGTGTTAATTATAGAAGAAAATCGGACGTTTTTCAATACAAGGACACTTTTTCGTCAAAAATAGATCATATTATCATTTCATCGTTTGGATGGGCTATGGTATGATGTACTTTGAAATAGACTAACCGAGGTGAAAATCATGCAATATATTATGACATTTGTTTGGTCGTTCTTATTAGTTTCCATGTTGAACTATGTTGCTGGTTCAATTGTAGGTACTGAATTCGACTTCATGGCGGGCGTTACCGTCTCCATCGTATTAGCTGTATTGGTTCTGATTATCACAGCAGTTATTCCAGACGAGTCACCGGCAGACGTGTAATAGACGGCCAAAAAGCGTAAGCACCTATGTGCCTACGCTTTTTTATATGGTTACACTTGTCCAACCTGAACAACTAATTCCCCGTCTTTCATCAGTAAATGAATTTGTTCGCCTTCCTGCATGCCGCCTTTAATGACTTCTTTCGCCACTTTCGTTTCCACATGGCGCTGGATGAAACGTTTCAGCGGACGTGCACCAAAATCTGCATCCGCTCCTTCTTTGACAATCCAGTCAAGCACCTCATCGTCATACACTAACAGCACATCTTGTTCGGCCAGGCGCGCAACCAAATCGCCAAGCATTTTCCGAGTGATGGCTTTAAATGAATCATTCGTCAAAGAGTGGAAGATAATGATATCATCCATCCGGTTCAGCAGCTCCGGTTTGAAATGACGGCGCAGTTCCGCCATGATCAAATCTTCTTTTGCATGGTCTTCCTCATCCAGATTCCCTTCCAATAAATAAGCCGAGCCGATATTTGATGTCATAATGATGACCGTATTCGTAAAGTTCACCAATCGTCCCTGACTGTCTGTAATCCGTCCGTCGTCTAAAATCTGGAGCAGAATATTTGCGACATCCGGATGCGCTTTTTCGATTTCATCCAATAACACAACAGCGTATGGATTGCGCCGAACTGCTTCCGTCAGCTGACCGCCTTCTTCATAGCCGATGTATCCGGGAGGTGCCCCGACGAGACGCGACACACTGTGTTTCTCCATATACTCCGACATATCGATCCTCACAAAATGATCTTCCGAATCAAACAGCGTCGCAGCCAATGTCTTCGCAAGTTCCGTCTTACCGACACCCGTCGGCCCCAGAAACAGAAACGAGCCGATCGGTTTATTAGGATCCTGAATTCCTGCACGTGCACGCCAGACTGCTTCAGTCACCAGCTGTACCGCATTGTCCTGCCCAATGACACGTTCTTTCAACGTTTCATGCAAACGAAGCAATTTCTCCCGCTCGCCTTCCACCAATTTCGTCACCGGAATGCCTGTCCAGCGTGCCACAATTGAAGCAATTTCTTCCTCTGTCACTTCTTCACGCAATAACCGCAGTTCTTTACTGTCTTCCAGCGGACTTTCCAATGCTTTCAACTCTTTTTCCAAAACAGGAATCTTGCCGTACTGCAATTCAGCGGCTTTATTCAAATCAAAACGGCCTTCCGCTTCTTCCAGTTCTCTGCGGTAACGGTCCAGTTCTTCCCGCTTGCTCTGCACTTCTTTTAATGAAGCTTTTTCACTGTCCCACTGCTCGCGCATATCTTTCGAAGAATCTTTCAGTTCCTGCAATTCTTCACGCAAAGCTGCAAGACGGGTCTGACTCATCGTATCTTTCTCTTTGCGCAGCGCCTGCTCTTCAATCTCAAGCTGCATGATGCGCCGTGTCACCGCGTCCAGCTCCTGCGGCATCGAATCAATTTCCGTCCGGATCATTGCACTTGCTTCGTCAATCAAGTCAATCGCTTTATCCGGCATGAAACGTTCTGTTAAATAGCGGTCCGACAGTGTTGCCGCCGCAACTAACGCCCTGTCATGAATCCGTACGCCGTGGTGCAGTTCAAAACGTTCTTTCAATCCGCGCAAAATCGAAATCGTATCTTCCACAGACGGCTCACGCACCAATACTTGCTGGAACCGGCGTTCAAGCGCTGCATCTTTCTCGATATACATCCGGTACTCATCAAGCGTTGTCGCACCGATACAGTACAATTCCCCTCTGGCAAGCATCGGCTTCAGCATATTCCCCGCATCCATCGCGCCTTCCGTTTTCCCCGCTCCGACTATTGTATGGATTTCATCAATGAATAAAATGATTTCTCCATTACTCTCTTTCACTTGTTTCAATACGCCTTTCAGCCGCTCTTCAAATTCTCCCCGATACTTGGCGCCCGCGATCAAAGCACTCATATCCAATTCAAAAATCTGGCGGTCCTTCAATCCTTCCGGCACATCACCTTTGACAATACGCTGCGCGAGTCCTTCCACGATGGCCGTTTTACCGACACCCGGCTCCCCGATCAATACGGGATTATTTTTTGTTTTTCTCGATAAAATCCGAATGACATTCCGTATTTCTTCATCCCGACCAATGACCGGATCCATTTTTCCATTCTTTACTTCATCTACAAGATTACGTCCAAATTGCTCCAGAGGCGAGCGCTGGTCTTCCTGCATTCCGTCCATACGCATAAACATCCACCTTTCATTTATTTGACTTTGACTATCTTTGATTAATTCAATTATAATTCATCCTCAGATGAAAGTAAATTGTTTTGCTTCGGATATAATGGGATGGTTTCCTGCAAAAAACCACTCACACAAGGCAAGTGGCTGTAAGGCTCAGACTAATTTTCGCGGTGCTAGGACTACCCCGTCTTCATCTGCATAGACGTAGTAACCCGGCACCCATTCCACGTTTCCGAAATGAAGCACTTCGTTTGTTTGACCTTCCCCGCGCTTAATACTTTTCACCGGCATGCTGCCAATCGCCATCACACCGATCTCCTGCGTTCCGAGATCCGCTGTATCCCGGGCGCACCCATAAATAATAATACCCGCAAGTTTTCGGTCCTGCGCGATTTCGCCGAGCATATCCCCCATCAATGCACAGCGCTTCGAACCTCCTCCGTCCACCACCAGCACGTTGCCTTCCGGGATGATCTGCAAAGCTTCTTTGACGAGTACGTTGTCTTCGAAAACTTTGACGGTTGAGATCGGCCCCGAGAACCGCTTGTGCTTGCCGTACGATTTGAACTCCACCGTGCACACCTGCAGTTCCTCAATGAAATCATCACATAAATCCGCTGTTTTAACTGACATTTTCCTATTCCCCCTAGTACGTATGGTTACACTTCACATTCATACTATTCGACAAAGTTTGGCATTTCCTTCTTTATTAAGTGGAGAACTTGTAAGTGTAAGGATAACGTTTCCCTGCGTTCCAGGCGGACGCGTTCCGGAGGGCCCTCGGTGAGCCAACTGGTCGCTTCGCTCCCTTTAGTTGTCTCATCCTATCGGGCTGATCCTCCCGGAGTCGCCGCCTTCCACTCCGGTACACTGGCTAGTTTTTCAAATATTCTTGTGTGAGCAGGCAGTATGAGCATAGTATCTGAGGTTATTTGATAGGCGTGGTATTTCATGCATTACTTATGATCCTGCAAAGGCTTAAATTCTTTTGATTAATGCGTTTGCAAAATCGAGCAACGAAAATCCGCACATACTAAATCCACTCCCTTCCAAACTGCAACATGATTTTCGCAATACATACGTGACAGGTTGTCAAGAATAGATTTTGGTGCAGCCCCTTAAAATCTGAAAGATATTATTGCATTAATCTCTGAACCAGTAAGGGATAATAAGTTGCTACTAGTTTTCAACTTTGCCAATGAGACATGAATACTTTATATACTACGTGAACCACAAAGCTTCTCAGATTTTAGATAACGCCAATGAGTTTACTTTGTACTTGCATAAAAAAGTAGGATTGAAGCGGAGGGCGGGGCGAAATGCAAAGATGTGCTCCCAACGCTTCGCTTATGCTCGCAAAAGCCGTTCTTCGTTACGGCTTTTCCTGCGGGAACAGCACGAGCCGAAGACCCTAGACTGAGCGAAGCGAGGGAAGCGGCTGAGGCCATGCCCGCGGAAAGCGTCCCCGCCTGAAGCGAAAATCCCATGACCAACACAACGTAGCCTTTTCACTTCATTAAAACAAAAAACCATACTACATTGAGTATGGTTTGGATTGCTTATTATCGTACGCCGAGCGCCATTTTAGCATAGCGTGACATATTTTCTCTGGACCATGGCGGGTTCCAGACGATATCTACTTCTGTATCTTTCACCTCAGGCAGCTCCATCAGTTCCTGCTTGATATTCGCTACAATCTGCGGCCCCATCGGACAGCCCATGGAAGTCAGCGTCATCGTAATCTTAGCCACACCTTCGTCAAGCAGCTCTGCGTTATAGACTAAACCTAAGTTCACAATATCAATACCCAGCTCGGGATCAATAACATTCTCCAACGCGCCAAACAGGTACTCTTTGATTTCTTCTTCGCTCATCGGAATGCTCCTCTCTGTTATGTTCTGATTTCATCTTACCAACTTACACTCCTGCAAGCAAATGCTGCGCAAGCCAATCCACAGAAGCCAGCATCCCGGGACGCGAAACAGAATGTCCCGCCTCGTCATCAGGCATCCACTTCAGACGCTCCGGATGACCTGCATAATTTTTTTGAATCTCCAAATAAAATTTCTTCGTTAATTCAAACGGCACCAATGTATCTTGCTCCCCATGCCACATGAACAGCGGGCGTTCATTCAGTCTATCCGGATTTTCTGACAGATCGACTCGGCCAAGAGCCGCAAAAAGCTGTTCGCGTTCTTCCGGCGTAACCGGCAATTCCCGTCCGCCTCGTTCTGCATAGGAAATCTGTCCTTTCGCCAGTTTGACGAATGCCGGTGAACCCATCATGACGGAAGCCGCACTGATCCATTCATAGCTCGCAAGGCAGCCGAATGTTGTCAGTCCGCCCATCGAAGTGCCGCCCATACCAACTGGCGTACTGCCATCAATCAGGTTTCTGGTTCTCAGCTCTTCATACAGAATTCCTGCTTCTTTAATGTTGGACAAAACAATTTCCCAAAACTTCAGCGCCAAATGAAATTCATCCAGATCCTCTGCCCGTTCTCCATGAAGCATGCTATCCGGCAGAATTACACGGATTCCTTGTTTCGCCAAATTATAGGCGTAATGCAAGTTATGCTCTTTCGCACTCGTAAACCCATGAAAAAACAGCACCACCGGAAGCTGTTCCTGCTCTTTGGATTCCTCCACGATATGAAGCACCGGGATATGCTGCCAATGTTCCGAACGAATAATCATACGAATTCCCCTTTTCCTGCGATCTTTAGTGTTATTTTAGGATAGCAACAATTCAGCCAGAAAACAAAAAGTTCGCCTTGTTCGCGTTTTTTTGACTTACCCGCCTCATTAGCGCTAAACTATGAAGATATAATGAGCAGACTGAAACATATTATAAAGCAATAGGAGAGGATACTTTGAAACCACATTTGATTGTTTTGGACTTAGATGGAACATTATTAACTGATGAAAAAGTAATTTCTCCTAAAACGGAAAAAACGCTGCAGCTTGCTGTTTCGCAGGGACATCATGTCATGATTGCAACAGGCCGGCCATACCGTGCGAGTGAAATATACTACCGTCAGCTTGGCCTGACTACACCGATTGTCAATTTCAATGGAGCATTCGTTCATCATCCGACAGATACGTCATGGAAAACGATGCACGAAACGATTGCACTGCCGATTGTCAAAGAAGTGGTCGAAGCCATGCAGGATTTTTCAGTGGAAAACATTGTGGCGGAAGTAATGGACGATGTCTACGCACAGTATCATGATGAACGTTTCCTCGATATCCTCAGCTTCGGCAATCCAATCATCACAGAAGGCGATATTCGAACATCATTAAAAACGGATCCTACCAGTCTGCTGATCCAGGCCAATGATCAGACAGTCGATCCGATCCGCCGCCATTTGGAAAATATACATGCGGAAGTGATTGACCACAGACGCTGGGGAGCGCCATTCAATATCGTCGAAATCGTTCGCCATGGTCTGAACAAGGCAGTTGGCATTGACGCGGTTTCCAAGTGGATGAATATCCCGAAAGAGCGGATTATCGCGTTTGGCGACGAAGATAATGACTTGGAAATGATCGACTATGCAGGAGTAGGCGTCGCAATGGGCAACGGCATCGACCGTCTCAAATCTATAGCAAATGAAGTAACCGATACAAATAATCAGGACGGCATCTCTTTAATTCTCGAAGAGCGTCTTAATTTGAAGAAATCCATACTTAATCAATAGAATATTTGTCCAAGGGGGAATTCCAATGAAAATTTTTGCTGACAGCGCCAGTGACCTGCCTCAATCTTACTTTGAAGAAAACGATGTAGAACTGTTTCCGCTGAGTGTCCTGCTCGACGGAAAAGAATATGATGATATCGTGGAAATTAATTCTAAAGAAGTGTTTGATGCCATCCGCCAGGGACAGCAGCCGAAAACTTCACAAGTCTCACCTGATTTGCTGATGAAAACATGGAAAGAGCTTGCAGCGTCTGGAGAAGACGGCATCTATATTGCTTTCTCCTCACAGCTTTCGGGAACTTACCAGACAGCCGTCATGACGAGCGATCAGGTAAAAGAAGGCAATCCGTCGATGAATCTGGTGCTCATTGATTCGCGCTGTGCTTCACTCGGCTATGGACTTCTCGTAAAAGAAGCGGTCCGTCTGCGTGAAGAGGGATTGAATGTACGGGAAATCGAACGAAAGATTCGTGCGATGGCCTCACATATGGAACATTTATTTACCGTAGAAGATTTGGATTACCTGGCAAAAGGCGGACGCGTTTCAAAAGCGAGCGCATTTTTTGGTGGATTGCTCAATATTAAACCCTTGCTTCACGTCGAAGGCGGAAAACTCGTGCCGATCGAAAAACACCGCGGACGAAAAAAAGTACTGCGCCGCATGATCGAAGTGATGGAAGAACGCGGCAGCAATCTCGAGGAGCAGACACTCGCCATCAGCCACGGTGACGACGAGGCAACTGCGCTGGAATTCAAAGCAATGATTGAAGAAGTCATTCAGCCAAAAGCGATTGAAATTCATCAAATCGGCTCAGTTATCGGTTCACATGCAGGACCCGGCACCATTGCACTGTTCTTCTTAAATAAAGTAAGCCAATAAAAAAAGCCGGTCCACAAAAATTACTATGTGGACTGGCTTTTCTCATTGTTATTTAGTTTCCTGCTGTCTTTTTAGTTTCTCATCTTTTTTGCGCTGTCTGCCTTTACGGAAGATGGCAAACAGGAATGACAGGAAGAATACATATACTAAAATAGAAGCGATTAAATAGGGTGTGTTGAACCCTTCATCCTCTTCTACGATATAAATCTCTGCCAGCTCACGATCCAGCACAACGTGGAACACATGGTCTTTTGTCTCTTTTACTAAATCTTGACCGAGAACACCGCGAAGCTTTTTCTTCTCCCCGATTTCAGCCGGATCAATTTCTAAGCTCTGCACTTCGGAAGTATTATTGATGGCAATAATCCATTTTTCTTTTTCGGATGAACGCTCAAATACCGTGAACCCGCCTTCATTGTGCAACATACGGAAGTCCCCGTTGCGCAGCGTATCCGAATCATTCCGAAGCGTATTGAGATCCCCGATCCACTCATGCAATTCCATATCCGTCTTAAAATTAAAGAAAGGATGTGACTCAGGCGCTTCTTTGCCGTTTACAGCAATTTCTGTCGCATACGGCACAAGCGGCACACCCGGCAGCATGAATTGTGCTGCAGTCGCCACTTTCCAGCGTGTTGGCGGGAACTGTCGCAATTCCACCATTTTGTAAGTGAAACGCGGCCCTGTCAAATCATCGAATTGAAGTAATTTATTCGCATTTTCATTGGAGAACTGATCCATTGCGGAAGAGTCCGGGTCTACCTGAACGAATGACTCTTGTATCGCGTCACTGCGTTCTGCAGCAGGCATGCTGTCGAATGAAGCGTCACTTGCTTCATTGGTAATGACATAGAGACCTTCACGCTCATTTTTAAGCGCTTCGATCATCCGGTCCAGGAATGCTGTGTCCGCTTGCTTCAGCTTCGTCAGACGGAGTCCGTCCAGCTTGTACTCTTTGACAAATTGTACAGCTGCACCGATCAGCTGATCCTGCACTTCTGTGTTGCCCAAGTCCCAGTCAATGGTACCTTCTTCAGCTGGAGCAGAAGCGAGTTTATCAGCCCAGATGTGATCGGCACTGACGTTTCCAAGGGGGAAATCCGCCATGACTTTAAAGTCTGCCTCATGCATTTCTGAAAGCAGTTGTGTGAATTCTTCTGACGTGCCAAAATGCGGTTCAAGCTCTGTGTAATCGAGTACTTGATTGCCGTCATATGTAGCAGTTTTGAAAACAGGCCCCATGGAGATCATGGTGAAATGCATATCAATCAAGTGCTGCAGCCTGTTGCTGATACCGGCAAAGTCTCCGCCGTTAAAAGCATGGGGGTCCTGGGCATTGACGTCAAAATCATTGGTTCCCAGGCCGTTGTTGAAACGGTCGACGAGCAGATCATAAATACTTTCATCGCTGAAGGTCTTTTCTGTTTCTGCATAAGTGACCGGTTGTGCTATAGATAGGGCGAGCATGCAAGCTGCCAGTAGTCCGGTGATTCGTTTCAATTTAGTAAATCCTCCTTACGCAAACTCTTTTATCAGTTTATCAAACGCCAGAACCCCGCGCCATTCTTTCTTCTCATTTACTCAGCCCTCAACTGTAAATACGGCAATCCTGTGAATTGCTTGCTTCAGCCAGTACTCTTTCCGGAGGGCCATGGTGATCCAGCATACGGTTAAGTAGAGAGAGACCGTTACCCTGCGTTCCAGGCGGACGCGTTCTGGAGGGCCCGCGGTGAGCCAACTTGGTCGCTTCGCTCCCGCAAGTTGTCTCACCTGTCGGGCTGATCCTCCCAGAGTCGCCGCCTTCCACTCCGGTACACTGGCTGGTTTTTCAATACTTTTTATTTGAGTGAGAGTATGAGCATGCTATTTGAGTTTTTTTACGATAGATGTTGCGTTTCATGAAATACTTATCATTCTGCAAAGTCAAGAAATCAGAACAACACCAGACTAGATCCACACCCTGCAAAAACAGCATGTCATACTTATGGATACAAACCTGCTTTAAACCAAGCCAATAAGACATGAATACTTTATATACTACGTAAAACACATAACTTCTCAGATTTTAGAAGATGGCAGTGAGCCTACTAAATACTTACACAAACAAAAGTAGGATTGAAGCGGAGGGTGG